>JAQXNR010000031.1 GCA_029098105.1 Lachnospiraceae bacterium | reverse complement strand
GTATGCGGTTGTTCGGGAGGCAGCTTACCGGACATTACAGATGCGTCATTACCGTGTACAGGTAATTGGTGGTATTATATTGCACCAGGGCAGAATCGCCGAAATGAAAACGGGTGAAGGTAAAACTCTGGTATCTACGTTACCGGCATATTTAAATGCGCTGGAAGGTAAGGGAGTTCATATTGTAACCGTCAATGATTACCTGGCAAAGCGTGACGCGGAATGGATGGGTGCAGTGCACCGTTTTCTGGGACTGACCGTTGGTGTGGTACTGAATGATTCGGAACCGGATGAGCGCCGGGAAGCATATAATTGTGACATTACTTATGCTACCAATAATGAGTTGGGCTTTGATTATTTGCGGGATAATATGGTTATTTACAAGGAGCGTCTGGTACAGCGGGATCTTCATTATGCGATTGTGGATGAGGTGGATTCTGTATTGATTGATGAGGCGCGGACACCGCTGATTATTTCTGGTCAGAGCGGTAAGTCCACAGAACTTTACCGTATGTGTGATTACCTTGCTAGCAGCATGCAGCGCGGTACTTCTGATGGAGAGATTACGAAAATGCAGGCGATTATGGGTGAAGGTCTGGAGGAGGATGGAGACTTCCTTGTCAATGAAAAGGACAAGAATGTTATGTTGACTGCCCAGGGTGTAGAGAAGGCAGAGAAGTTCCTGAAGATTGAGAATCTGACCGATCCGGAGAATGCAGAGATGTACCACAATGTGATTCTTGCATTGCGGGCACACAATCTGATGCAGAGAGACAAGGATTATGTTGTAAAGGACGACGAAGTTCTGATTGTCGATGAGTTTACAGGACGTATTATGCCGGGACGCCGCTTTTCCGATGGACTGCATCAGGCGATTGAGGCAAAGGAGCATGTTAAGGTAAAACGGGAGAGTAAGACTCTGGCTACCATTACGTTTCAGAACTTTTTCAACAAATACCAGAAAAAAGCCGGTATGACAGGTACTGCAATGACGGAGGAGAAGGAGTTTCGTGAAATTTACGGCATGGATGTAGTGGCAATTCCCACGAATATGCCAATTGCCCGTGTAGACCATGAGGATAGTGTATTTTGTACCAAAGAAGAGAAGTTGAATGCTGTGGTGGAAGATATTATGCGCTCCCATGAGAAGCAGCAGCCTGTGCTGGTAGGTACGATTTCCATTGAAGCATCTGAAGAATTGAGCCGTCTGTTGACGAAGAAAGGGATTAAGCATAAAGTTTTGAATGCAAAGTTCCATGAACTGGAAGCAGAGATTATTGCCGATGCCGGACAACTGGGAGCAGTCACCATTGCTACTAATATGGCTGGTCGTGGTACTGATATTAAACTGGGGGAAGGTGTAAAGGAAGTTGGCGGTCTCAAAATCATCGGTACAGAGCGTCATGAATCCCGTCGTATTGACAATCAGTTGCGTGGACGTTCCGGACGTCAGGGAGATCCGGGTGAATCCAAGTTCTACTTGAGCCTGGAGGATGATTTGATGCGTCTGTTTGGTTCGGAACGTGTAATGAGTCTGTATGAGACGATGAATATTCCTAAGGGAGAAGAGATTCAGCATAAGACCATTACCAGTTTGGTGGAAAAAGCACAGAAACGAATTGAGAACAATAACTTTGGTATTCGTCGTAATCTGTTGGATTTTGACCAGGTAAATAACGAGCAGAGAGAAATTATATACAAAGAACGCCGTCGTGTACTGGATGGTGAGAATATGCGGGATGTTGTTATAAAGATGATGGAGGAAACCATCAATGAATATGTGGATATGGCAATTAACGATGACACCCCGGCTCCGGAATGGGATATGGCAGAGTTGAACCAGTTGTTCCATGATTTCCCTTTTGGAGAAATCGAACTGACGGAGGAAGAATTGATTGACAGCAGCAAGGAAGAATTAAAAGAACGGTTGTATAATCAGGCGATGGCGATTTATGAATCCAAGGAAGAGGAAGTCGGTGAGGATGAAAACGGTGAGAACCGTATGCGTGAAGTAGAGCGTGTATTCCTCTTGAAAACCATTGACCACAAGTGGATGGATCATATTGACGATATGGACCAGTTGCGTCAGGGAATCGGACTGCAGTCTTATGGTCAGAGAGACCCGGTAGTAGAATACAAGTTTACCGGTTATGATATGTTTAATGCTATGACTGATGCAATTCGACATGATACAGCAAAGGCTTTGTTAAATGTTCGTATTGAGCAGAAGGTAGAGCGTGAGGAAGTTGCCAAGGTGACGGGAACCAATAAAGACGAGTCTGCCAGTAAAGGCCCCTATAAGCGCAAAGAGGCCAAAATTGGAAGAAACGACCCCTGTCCTTGCGGAAGCGGTAAAAAATATAAACAGTGCTGTGGACGTATGGCATAGAAAACAGATAGCATAATATGCTGTTTGCAGTATTTATATAATATATAGCCTATAAAAGGCAGATAGAGGTGATTTTGTGGTTGAATTAGATGCGTTCAAAACAACGATGAACGGATATAAGGGACCATTAGTGGAAGTAAGGGATTCACTTTGACTTAGAACATAAGGCGTTCCAGTTAGAGGATTTGGAACACAGTATGGAGGTTCCGGGATTCTGGGATGATGTAGAGCATTCCCAGGAGGTGATGCGCAAGGTAAAGGCATTGAAGGCGGATATGGAAGGTTACCAGGCACTGGAGCAGCAGATGGAAGATATTCTGACACTAATCGAAATGGGATATGAAGAACCGGATGAAGAACTGGTGCAGGAAATCGGTGAGGAAATTGAACAGTTTGAACAGGACTTTGACAAGTTGCGGATTGCTACGCTGCTGACTGGTGAGTATGACAGCAATAATGCGATTTTGTCCCTGCATGCTGGTGCGGGAGGAACAGAGGCTTGTGACTGGGTCAATATGCTGTTTCGGATGTATTGTAAGTGGGCGGACAGCCGGGGCTTTACTACAGAGGTTCTGGATTTTGTAGATGGCGATGAGACGGGATACCGTACCTTGACGATGCAGATTAATGGGGAAAATGCGTATGGCTATTTGCGTTCTGAACATGGTGTTCACCGCCTCGTGCGGATTTCTCCTTTTAACGCGGCAGGAAAACGTCAGACTACGTTTGCTGCCTGTGATGTTATGCCGGATATTGAAGAAGATTTGGATGTAGAGATTCAGGAAGAAGACTTGCGGATTGATTATTACCGGTCATCTGGAGCAGGAGGACAGCACATTAACAAAACTTCCTCTGCAGTTCGAATTACTCATAATCCCACGGGAATTGTGGTGCAATGTCAAAATGAGCGTTCCCAGCACATGAACCGGGACAAGGCGATGAAGATGCTGACTGCAAAGTTATATTTACGCAAACAGCAGGAAAATCAGGAAAAGGTTTCCGGGATTCGGGGAGATGTGAAGGAGAACGGTTGGGGCAGTCAGATTCGTTCCTATGTCATGCATCCTTACAGCATGGTGAAGGACCACCGTACCAACGAGGAGACAGCAAATGTGAATGCAGTTATGGATGGTGGGATTGACCGTTTTATAAACGCATACCTGAAATGGATGAGTATAAAAAATCAAGAGGAGCAGTCAGAGGAATAGTTTAGGAAGAATGGAGGAGAATGGATGACGGATTCAACGCAGATTGGTTTTCTGATAGAGAATCAGAATTACGGAATTGGGATTATGGATGTAAGGGCAGTGGAAAAATGGGAAAACATTTCTCCTGTGCTAGGTGCTCCCGACTATATTAAGGGCGTGCTGAACCTGCGTGGAGAATTGATTCCTGTGTATTCGATTCGAAGAAAATTCTGCCTTCCGGAGCGCGAAGTAGATGAGGCAACGAAACTTATTATAGTAAATCTTCCGGAAATGCCGGTGGCGATAGAGGTGGATTCGGTAGTGGGGATTATAAATGTGTCCGAAGAGAAGAAAACGGACCGTCCTCGTATGCTGAATACGATAAGTACCGAGTTTGTCGGTCATGTAGCAGAGGTGAATGGGAAGATTATTTTACTCATTGATTTACAACACCTGATTCCCCAGGAGGAGCGCCAGACAATGGTGGATATGCTGGAGACGGGAAAAGAATAAATACGAGAAGATATGTAGGAGGACATTATGGTTAATATCGCTGTGTTAGGTTATGGTACAGTTGGTTCTGGAGTGGTAGAAGTGTTTAATACCAACCAGGAGAGCATCAATAAAAGGGCAGGACAGGACATCAATATTAAGTATGTTCTGGATTTACGGGATTTTGAAGGAGATCCGGTTCAGCAAAAAATTGTTCATGATTACAATATTATTTTGAACGATGATGACATTCAGATTGTAGTAGAGGTAATGGGCGGTGTTGAGCCTGCTTATACCTTTGTAAAGAGTGCTTTGGAGAAGGGAAAAAGCGTATGTACTTCCAATAAGGAACTGGTGGCAAGACATGGTGCAGAATTGCTGGAAATTGCAAAACAGAATCACATTAATTTCCTGTTTGAGGCTAGTGTTGGCGGTGGAATTCCAATTATTCGCCCGCTGAATAATAGTCTTACCGCAGATGAGATTACAGATATTAAGGGAATTTTAAATGGAACAACCAATTATATTCTATCCAAAATGAGCCGGGAAGGTCTGGATTTTGAAACAGTACTGAAAGATGCCCAGGAAAAGGGTTATGCTGAACGCAATCCCGAAGCGGATGTGGAGGGCTTTGATGCCTGCCGCAAAATTGCTATTTTGTCCTCACTGGCGTATGGAATGCAGGTAGATTTTGAGGATATTCTGACAGAGGGAATTACGAATATTACGAAGGCAGATATTGCCTACGCTAAAAAACTAAAGTCCGGCATTAAACTGATTGGTTCCAGTAAGAAAGTGGGAGAGAATATTTATGCTATCGTTGCTCCTATGATGTTGCCTGAGTCCCATCCGTTAATGGGCGTGAATGATGTGTTTAACGCTATTTTTGTAAAAGGTAATGTACTGGGAGATGTGATGTTTTATGGACAGGGGGCAGGTAAACTTCCGACGGCGAGTGCGGTTGTGTCCGATGTAGTAGATGCAGTAAAACATCTCGGTACAAACATTATGTCAATCTGGTGTACGGAAAAATTGGAGTTGGCAGATATTAAGGATTCTGAAAATCGATATTTTGTACGCCTTAGTGGCGCAGGGCAGGAAGAGGCAGTAAAGGCAGTTTTCGGCGATGTACAATTTGTACATATAGAGGAAGTGCCGGATGAAACTGCATTTTTGACTCCTGTCATGACAGAACGGGAATACGATGAGAAAATTGCAGGTTTTGACACGGTAATGAATCGGATTCGTGCAGAACTGAATTAGTAGTAAAAATAAATAACGAAAGCAGGATAGGAACCAGAGATGGTTCCTATCTCTCGGGAAGGAAGGAAAACAATGAAGTATGTAGTAGTGTTAGGCGATGGAATGGCAGATTACCCGATTGAAGAACTGAAGGGTGGGACTCCCCTTTCAGCAGCAAATACTCCGATGTTAGATGAACTGGCAAAGATGTCGGAGATTGGACTGGTACATACCATCCCAGAGGGAATGGCACCGGGAAGTGACACTGCAAACCTGTCTGTGATTGGATACGATCCAAAACAGTATTATACTGGACGTTCTCCTTTAGAGGCACTAAGTATTGGAGTGGATATGAAAGATACAGATGTGGCTCTGCGCTGCAATATTGTAACGGTTACAGAGGAGGAAAGTTCCTATGAGGACCGCACAATACTGGATCACAGTTCCGGAGAAATTTCCACTGAGGATGCAGCTATTTTGCTGGAGGCGGTTCGAAAAGAACTGGAAACGGATATATGTAAATTTTATGTGGGAACCAGTTACCGCCATCTGCTGATTTGGGACCGGGGAGAAGTGGTTGAATTAACTCCGCCCCACGATGTGCTGGGACAGCGAATCGGCGAACACCTTCCAAAGGATGACATGCTTCGGGAGATGATGCGAAAGAGTTATGATATTTTAAATGAGCATCCAATTAATGTAGAGCGGGCAAAGAAAGGACTAAATAAGGCAAATTCCATCTGGTTCTGGGGAGCAGGAACCCGTCCAGCACTTTCTTCCTTCAAAGAAAAGTATGGCAAAAAAGGAGTTATGATTTCAGCAGTGGATTTGCTGAAAGGGATTGCTGTAGGAGCGGATATGACCAACATTACAGTGGAAGGAGCAAACGGTGGGCTGAACACCAATTACGAGGGCAAAGCAATGGCTGCGGTAAAGGCTTTGACAGAGGATGGTTATGATTTTGCCTATATTCATGTGGAAGCTCCCGATGAGATGGGACATCAGGGCAGTCTTTCCAAAAAGATACAGTCCATTGAGAATCTGGACCAGAAAGTCATTAAAATTGTCAAAGAAAATCTTGACAAATCGGCAGAACCATATAGAATGTTAGTGTTACCAGACCATCCAACACCGATTGCGATTCGGACACATTGCAGTGATCCGGTTCCCTATTTACTGTATGACAGTACCAAAAAGGTGGAGAGTGAATTGCATTATAATGAAGCAGATGCAAAAGAATCCGGTAATTATATTGCACAAGGACATGACATGATGGATTATTTGTTTGGTAATAAGTAAAATCCGTGCAAAACAGCACTGGCAAATATAGGAGGGCACTATGTTAATAGTTAAGAAATTCGGCGGAACATCAGTAGCCGATAAAGAACGAATCTTTAATGTGGCGAAGCGTTGTATTGAAGATTACCAGAAGGGCAACGACGTAGTTGTTGTATTGTCTGCAATGGGTAAGATGACAGATGTTTTGATTGAACAGGCAAAAGAAATTAATCCCAATCCACCCAAGCGGGAGATGGATATGCTGTTTACAACCGGAGAGCAGACTTCTGTGGCTCTTATGGGTATGGCAATGGCAGCATTAGGCGTTCCGGCAATTTCTCTGAATGCATTTCAGGTGCAGATGCATACGACATCTGTATATGGTAATGCCAGATTAAAACGAATTGACAGCGAGCGAATTTTAAACGAACTGGAACAGCGTAAGATTGTAATTGTAACCGGTTTTCAGGGAATCGACAAGTTCGACAACTATACTACCCTTGGCCGGGGAGGATCAGATACAACAGCAGTTGCACTGGCAGCAGCATTGAATGCCGATGCATGTGAGATTTATACCGATGTGGAGGGTGTTTACACTGCGGATCCGAGAAAGGTAAAGAACGCCCGTAAACTGAAGGAAATCACATACGATGAAATGCTGGAACTGGCAACGCTGGGAGCAGGCGTACTGCATAATCGTTCCGTTGAAATGGCGAAAAAATATGGTGTGCAGTTGGTAGTGCGCTCTAGTTTAAATAGTGCAGAAGGAACTGTTGTAAAGGAGGAAGTAAAAATGGAAAAAATGTTGGTAAGCGGTGTAGCAGCCGATAAGGATGTAGCGAGAATTGCGTTAATTGGATTAAAGGATGAGCCGGGTGTAGCCTTCCGCTTATTCAACCATCTGGCACGACACAACATCAATGTGGATATGATTTTACAGTCTGTAGGTCGTGACAATACAAAGGATATTTCCTTTACGACAAATGTGGACAGTGCAGATGAGGCGATTGAGATTATTGAGCGTCATTTCAAAGAGTATGACCGTATTGACTCAGAAAAGAATGTAGCGAAGGTGTCTATTGTTGGTGCCGGAATGATGTCAAATGCCGGAGTTGCGGCAAAGATGTTCGAAGCATTATATGACGAGGGAATCAATATTCGTATGATTTCTACTTCTGAAATCCGGGTTACGGTTTTGATTGATGAGAAGTATGTAGAGCGTGCCATGAATGCAGTACATGATGCGTTTGCTTTGGGTGATGCATAATTACAGACAGGGTAGAAGAGGGAAAGAACTGGATATTCCAGTTCTTTTTTCGTTTTTTTTAAGAAAATTGTCGTATTTTTCACAATTTATTAAGATGTTTTTGGTATGCAAGATATGAGATGTATGATAAAATAAAAGCATAAATTGAGTTTATTTTATAGAAAGAAGGATAGTAAAATGAAACGATATAGTATACAGTTTGGCAAAATATTGCTGGGTTTACTTGTTATGGCAACAGCGGTACTGTGGACAGGCAGAACGGCTTGTGCTACCACAATTTATGATGGAACAGAGGGATATACTTCCCAGACGCCTTATAATGACAGATTGAATTCCTATGTTGTGGGCAGCGGGTCCACAGATTTCGATTCAGAATTTGGAATTTATAAGACATACATAATTTCTCATGATGGTGTGAATGAGACGCGTCCGATAACTTTGAAAAAAGGTGCTCTGCATGTGACTATGTATGGTTTTCAGGGTGCTACGGGAGCAGCTACGATTTACAGCGATGCAGTATGTACGAAGGAAGCAGCCAAGATTAACCTGACTTCCAATTGTACTCAGACGGCATCTGGTTCCTACATGGATGCAGCCACGTTCCAGATTTCCAAAACCCAGACCTATTACATTCGATTTACCAATACTTCCGGTGGGACAGGTCTGTTCCAATTTTCTTCCCAGCAGTACGATGGAAGCAATCGGAAACTGACTTCCAAAAAACTGCTGAGTTATGTGGATGTGCCCAATGGGGCAACCTATTTTTGCGTAGAGGCGAAGAAAGACGGATATATTACGCTGAAGCCGGATTTTTGTAGTAATGGTTATAAGAAAGTAGCCGGAGACATCAGTATGACTTTGCTGGATGTGAATAAGAAAGCAATTTCCACGAGCAAGAAGATTGGAAATGGTACGGAGGATTTTGCGGATAAGGCGGTATATGCAGTAAAAGCAGGTACTTACTGGGTTAAGGTTTCTACGGATCAGCAGCGTCTGTTTACCCTTTCCTGCAAACAGACAGCGGTGAAAGAACAGGGATCCGCCAAGGTGAAAAAGCCTACCGTAATGAAGAAGGATACTTGGTATAAGGGACTTTGTACCTGGGAGGATACGACTTCCAAGGGAGATTATTTTTCCTTTACATTGAAGAAGGCGGCAACGGTTACGATTACCTTGAAGGGGGATGTAACCTCCGGCAAGTTGACGGGAACGGTGACTGGAAATAAAGTGAATGGCTCTTATACCGGACTTTACCTTAAGAATGTAGGTTCCCAGTCTACCTGGAAAGTGGCGACAAAGTCATCGCAGAAACTTCCGGCTGGAACTTACTACATTAAGATTGCAAAAGATACAAAAAAATCCAACGGATACTACAAATTACGATATTCCGCAAAATAGGAGGGGATTATGAAACGACAGGATTACATTACATGGGATCAGTATTTTATGGGAATTGCCATGCTTTCTGCCCAGAGAAGCAAGGATAATCACACGCAAGTGGGAGCTTGTATTGTGGATGAGGATAATAAGATTTTGTCTGTGGGTTATAATGGTATGCCCATAGGATGTAACGATGATGAGATGCCCTGGGACCGGGAGGGGGAACCGCTGGATACCAAATATGCTTATGTATGCCATGCAGAGTTGAATGCCATTTTGAATTATAATGGCGGTGCATTGAAAGGGGCTCATCTTTATGTCACACTATTTCCCTGCAATGAGTGTGCCAAGGCAATCATTCAAAAGGGGATTCGGGAAGTAATTTATATTAGCGACAAATATGCTAATACAATGGCTACGATGGCTTCCAAAAAAATGTTTGACAAAGCAGGGGTTCGTTACCGACAATATGTGCCAGAAGGCAAAGAACTGATTTTGGAAGTATAGTTATTAAATAATATAGAATATGAAGGGTGATTACCTACAATTTTTGTGATATTTTTGCAATGAATATATTGCGCGATTATGCTAGAATGTAACTGTTGTCAGGCGGTTACATTCTTTTTTGTTTGTACTGCTGGAATGAAATTGGAGGTTGTTATGAATATAAATGAAACACTTGCGCAAGAGTTAAAAATCCGGGTATCTCAGGTAGACGCCGCAGTAAAATTAATTGACGAGGGGAATACCATTCCTTTTATTGCCCGTTACCGTAAGGATGTGACGGACAATCTGAATGATGAGCAGTTGCGGGATTTACATGAACGGCTAACGTATTTGAGGAATCTGGAAGAGAAAAAAGAGCAGGTAATGGAAAGTATTCGGGAGCAGGAGAAACTGACGCCGGAACTGGAACAGAAAATTCTGGAGGCACAGACGTTGGTGGCAGTGGAGGATTTGTACCGTCCCTACCGGCCGAAACGCCGTACACGGGCAATGATTGCCCGGGAAAAAGGGCTGGATTCACTGGCGGAACAGATTATAAAGCAGAAATTGGATATGCCGGTTCTTCAGGCAGCCACTGCCTATATTTCTGTGGAAAAAGGGGTGGAAACTGCAGAGGAAGCAGTTGCCGGGGCACAGGATATTATTGCAGAGCAGGTTTCCGATGAAGCGGGATACCGCACTTACATAAGAAATACGACCATGAAGGAAGGGGAACTGGTTGTAAAGGCAAAGGATGCAGAGGCAGAGTCAGTATATGAAACCTATTATGACTTTTCTTCTGTATTGCAAAAACTGGCAGGACATCAGATTTTGGCAATTAACCGGGGAGAAAAAGAAAAATTCCTGACGGTGAAAATAGAGGCACCGGAGGAAAAAATTCTCCGTTACTTAAAAAATCACGTTATGAAAAAGAAAAATGAATTTACTGATGATGTGATAGAAGCGGCGCTGGAGGATGGTTACCAACGTCTTATAGCTCCGGCTATTGAGCGGGAACTGCGCAATGAGTTGACGGAACAGGCAGAAGATGGGGCAATTAAGGTGTTTGGTAAAAATTTGGAGCAATTGCTGATGCAACCGCCGATTACAGGAAAGGTAGTGCTGGGATGGGACCCGGCGTTTCGTACCGGATGTAAACTGGCAGTAGTGGATGCCACAGGAAAGGTATTGGACACTGTAGTGGTTTACCCTACGGCACCTCAGTTTAAGGTGGAAGAGGCGAAAAAAACGGTACACAAATTGATTCAAAAATATAATATTTCCCTGATTTCCGTGGGAAACGGAACTGCCAGCCGGGAATCGGAACAGGTCATTGTAGAATTGTTGAAAGAAATTCCTGAAAATGTGCAGTATATTATAGTGAACGAGGCAGGCGCTTCTGTATATTCTGCCAGTAAACTGGCCACAGAAGAGTTCCCCCAGTTTGATGTGGGACAGCGAAGCGCTGCTTCGATTGCCCGACGGTTACAGGATCCTCTGGCAGAACTGGTAAAAATTGATCCGAAAGCCATTGGAGTAGGGCAGTACCAGCATGACATGAACCAGAAAAAACTTTCGGAAACACTGTCAGGAGTAGTAGAGGATTGTGTAAACAAAGTAGGGGTAGATTTAAATACGGCTTCCGCTTCCCTGTTAGAGCATATTGCCGGTATTACAAAAGCAATTGCGAAAAATATTGTGGCTTACCGGGAAGAAAATGGACGTTTTACAGATCGCAAGCAATTACTGAAGGTTGCCAAACTGGGACCGAAAGCATACGAACAGTGTGCCGGTTTCATGCGTATATCAGGGGGAAAGAATCCTCTGGATGCGACCAGTGTGCACCCGGAATCCTATGAAGTGGCAAAGGCCGTTTTAGAAAAAGCAGGGTACACTTCTGAGGATATGGCAAAGGGCGGTGTAAAGGGAATCAAAAAGAAACTGGGCAACCCGGGAAAACTGGCAGAAGAATTACATGTGGGCGAGTTGACGCTGGGCGATATTATTGGAGAACTGGAAAAGCCGGCGCGGGATCCCCGGGATGAAATGCCCAAACCGATTCTTCGCACCGATGTCATGGAGATGAAGGATTTGACAGAAGGGATGGTACTGAAAGGAACGGTAAGAAATGTAATTGATTTTGGCGCCTTTGTGGATATTGGTGTTCATCAGGATGGACTTGTCCACATTTCCCAACTTACCGACAAAAAGTTTGTAAAACACCCCTTGGAAGTAGTCAGTGTGGGGGACATTGTAGATGTTAAGGTTATGAGTGTAGACCCAGCTAAGAAGAGGATTCAGTTGAGTATGATACTATAAAATTGAGAACAGAAAATACATGGAAATGAGTGAAACGCAGAGGAGCGGGAAGATGGTAATTGAGAGTTATTCAGAGCAGGACACCTTTAATGTGGGAAAAAAGTTAGGAGAAGAGGCAAAAGAGGGACAGGTATTTTGCTTAATCGGTGATTTGGGAGTCGGAAAGACGGTGTTTACCAAAGGATTTGCCCGGGGATTGGGAATCACAGAGCCAATCAGCAGTCCCACTTTTACCATTGTACAGGTGTATGAGGAAGGGCGCTTGCCTTTGTATCACTTTGATGTATACCGGATTAGCGACCCGGAGGAAATGGATGAAATTGGTTTTGATGACTACGTCTATGGGGAAGGGGTAAGCTTTATTGAGTGGGCAAATCTGATTTCTGATATTTTGCCGGAGCAATATACTGGTATTACCATAGAAAAGGATTTGGAAAAAGGATTTGATTACAGACGTATTACCATTACTACGAAAATGCCTTGAGGCCTTTGAAATAATATAGTATAATGATGGCGTTGTTTGGCAGATATAGAGAAAAGAGGGAACACAATGACGATACTGGCATTGGATAGCTCCGGGCTGGTGGCAAGTGCCGCAATACTGACAGATTTCCAGCTTAGGGCAGAATATTCGGTAAACTATAAAAAAACCCATTCCCAGACATTGCTTCCTATGATTCAGGAAATTATGGAGATGACGGAAACGGATATGGAGGATGTGGATGCAATTGCGTTGGCTTCCGGACCGGGTTCTTTTACCGGACTGCGAATTGGGAGTGCAACAGCAAAGGGATTGGGACTTGCCACAGGGAAACCATTGATTCCGGTTCCGACGCTGGAGGGATTGGCGTATCAGTATTATGGAACAGACTGGCAGGTCTGTCCGGTAATGGATGCCAGACGTTCCCAGGTATATACGGGACTGTATGAGTTTGCAGAAGGGTTTCAGGTGCAGATGGAGCAGACGGTAATCTCTGTGGAGGAACTTTTGAACCATGTAAATGAAACTGGGAAAAAGACTCTGTTTTTAGGGGATGGTACATTGCGTTACAAAAAAGAGATGGAAGAACTTGTTGGTGTTCCTTACCAGTTGGCACCTCCCCATCGCAATCAGCAAAGTGCTGCGGCTGTAGCAGTCCGGGCAGCAGAACTCTGGGCAGCAGGCGTGAGGGTTACGGCAGATACCTTTGTGCCGGAATATTTGAGATTGTCCCAGGCAGAACGGGAGAGAAAAGAAAAACTGGAAAAAGAGGGGGAACAAAGGTCGGATTATGCAGAAACCGTGTAACATACGCAGTATGACCCCTTCAGACTGTCCCCGGGTGGCACAGATTGATTCTTTGTGTATTTCCAACCCATGGAGTGAGGAAGACTTCAGAGATGCATTCCGTTACCCGGAAAATCACTACCTGGTAGCAGAATGGGACGGGGAGATTGCAGGTTTTGTGGGGCTGATTCAATTTGTAGATGACGGGGACATCACCCACATTGCTGTTTTGCCACCTTACCGAAAGAAACAGATTGCCACAGAATTGCTGGAAACACTATTTTGCCTGGCAAGGGAGCAAGGCATGATTGCGATACATTTGGAAGTACGCCAGCAGAATAAGGCGGCACAGAATTTGTATGAGAAGATGGGGTTTGAAACGCTGGCAGTGCGCAAAAATTATTATACCAATCCCCGGGAGGATGCGATTGTAATGGTAAAGCATCTGTAGGCAATTGCGAAAATCATATGTATCAATTAAATAAACACATACCATTTCGCAATTACCTATAAAGCATCTGTAATGAAGGGAGAAAGGATAGCCTTTAAAGGTTGCAATTTTTTTTAAAATCGTATATTATGTTTTAGGTATTTTAAACTGTGATGAAGAAGTAGACATTTATTTAGAGAGAGGAGAATTCCTATGAAACCAATTGATGAACAATCTGTAAATGCGATTCGGGTATTGTCTGCAGAGGCAATCCAGAAGGCGAATTCCGGACATCCGGGTCTGCCACTGGGAGCAGCTGCAATGGCATACGAATTATTTGCACATCACATGAACCATAATCCGAAAGACCCCAAATGGTTTAACCGGGACCGTTTTGTGTTGTCCGCTGGTCATGGTTCCATGTTATTATATTCTTTATTTCATTTATTTGGTTATGGAAATCTTTCTATAGAAGACATTCAGAATTTTCGCCAGTTGGATTCCCTGACTCCGGGACATCCGGAATATGGACATACCGTTGGTGTGGAGACAACGACTGGTCCTCTGGGTGCTGGTTTTGCAACAGCAGTTGGTATGGCGGCAGCAGAGGCACATTTGGCAGCCAAGTTTAACGAAGAGGGATTCCCCATTGTGGACCATTATACTTATGTGCTTGCCGGAGATGGCTGTATGATGGAGGGAACTTCTTACGAAGCAGGCTCCCTGGCAGGAACCTGGGGATTGGACAAATTCATTGTGTTATATGATTCCAACAATATTTCGATTGAGGGTGGAACCGATATCGCCTTTCGTGAGAATGTAAAAGAGCGTTTTCAATCTTTCGGTTTCCAGGTTCTGGAGGTAGAAGATGGCAATGACCTGGATGCCATTGGAAAGGCAATCGAGGAAGCAAAGGCGGACAAAGAGCACCCTTCTTTCATTAAGGTTAATACGAAAATTGGGTTTGGCTGTCCTGCAAAAGAGGGAAAAGCAAGTGCCCATGGAGAGCCTTTAGGTGAGGACAACATTGCAGCATTGAAGGAGAATCTAGGCTGGAATGAGGAGCCTTTTACGGTACCAGAGGAAGTATATGCTAACTATAGAACGATTGCAGAAGCAGGTGCTGCCCGTCAGGCAGAGTGGCAGACATTGAAAGAGTCCTATGACAAGGCATTTCCTGAGAAGGCGGCGTTGTTGGAGCAGTACCTTTCCGGCGTGGACGCAGAAGCATTGTATGAAAATGAAGAATACTGGGCTTATGAGGACAAGGCAGAGGCGACCCGAAGCCTTTCCGGTAAGTATATTAACAAATTGAAAGACATTATGCCGAATCTGGTAGGAGGTTCCGCAGATTTAGCACCCTCCACCAAGACTTATATGAAGGATGCCGGAGATTTCTCTGCAGAAGATTACAGTGGAAGAAACTTTCATTTTGGTGTGCGTGAACTGGCAATGGCTGCGATTGGCAATGGATTATTGCTTCATGGCGGACTTCGCAGTTTTGTTTCTACCTTCTTTGTGTTTAGCGATTATTTGAAGCCAATGGCAAGATTGTCTGCTTTGATGAAGATTCCGGCAATTTATGTGCTGACCCATGACAGTATTGGCGTCGGAGAGGATGGACCGACCCATGAACCAGTGGAACAGTTGGCGATGTTCCGTACACTGCCCAATTTTGTAACATTCCGTCCGGCTGATGCGACAGAAACGGCTGCAGGTTGGTATTATGCAGTTACTAATTCCAGTACGCCTACTGCACTGGTGTTGTCACGACAGAATCTTCCTCAATTACCCGGTTCCTCCAAAGAGGCGTTAAAGGGTGGTTATGTAGTGTCCCGTGAGAACAAAGATACTCCGGATGGCATTCTCATGGCTTCTGGTTCAGAAGTAGAATTGGTAATTCAGGCGCAGAAGGAATTGGAGAAGGAAGGAATTTCGGTACGGGTTGTCAGTATGCCGTCTATGGAGTTATTCGAACAGCAGACAGCCGAGTACAAAGAGAGTGTACTTCCGAAAAATGTCCGCACAAGAGTTGCAGTGGAAGCGGCCAATGCAGACATCTGGTACAAATATGTAGGACTTGATGGAACTACAGTGGGAATGACCAGTTTCGGAGCTTCCGCACCGGGAAATCTCCTGTTTGAAAAGTTTGGTTTTACGACAGAGAATGTTGTAAATGCATATAAGAGTGTAATGTAGTTTGCACAGGAAAATATTGTGGATTCACAGTATTTACCACTAGGAATAAAAAGAAATTTTCCGTATAATAAAGTTGTCTCGTTTTCGGGACAACTTTTTCTATATGCAAAAGGAAAAAAGCACGACAGGAGGTAGAAATGGCAGGGAAAAAAATTGTCTGCAATGCATGCGGAAAGGAATACAGAACACAAGGGAAAGTAATAAAAAAAGATTTTTTGTGCATTCAAAAAGATTGGGGATATTTTTCCAGCAAGGATGGGCAACATCATCAAATTATACTGTGTGAAAACTGCTATGATGAGTGGATTCGCACATTTGCGGTGCAACCTGTTGTTACCGAAACAAAGGAACTAATCTGAAAACGATGGTTTTCGAATATAGAAAAATGTGGTAGAATAAAATGACTTAAATATAATAGAAAGAGGATTTATGTTATATGCTGGATGTTTGTTTGTTGGGATGTGGCGGTATGATGCCGCTGCCATACCGTTGGCTGACTTCTTTGATGGTACGATATAATGGAAGTACGGTTTTGATTGATTGCGGTGAGGGCACCCAGATTGCCATTCGGGAAAAGGGATGGAGTTTTAAACCCATTGACGTCATTTGTTTTACCCATTTTCATGGAGACCACATCAGTGGACTTCCAGGTTTGTTGCTTACAATGGGAAATGCGGAGCGGACAAAACCTTTGACGTTGATTGGTCCAAAAGGATTGGAGCGGGTGGTCCGGGCGTTGCGGGTTGTTGCACCAGAACTGCCCTTCCCTATTGAATATATAGAACTAAGCGAGAAACAGCAGACTATAGATATACTGGGACTTAGCATTGATGCTTTTCGTGTCCAGCACAATGTAGTCTGTTATGGATACCGGATACGATTGCGTCGGCAGGGCAGATTTGACGCGATTCGTGCAAAAGAACTGGGGATTCCTGTACAGTACTGGAATCTTTTGCAAAAAGGAAATGTAATTACAGATGGGGATGTTTCCTATACCCCGGATATGGTACTGGGTCCGGAACGACGAGGGCTGACGATTACGTATTGTACGGATACGCGGCCGGTGCCGGTGATTGAAGAATATGCCCGGAATTCTGATTTGTTTATATGCGAGGGAATGTATGGCGAGGAGGACAAGTTGTCCAAGGCAAAGGAACACAAACATATGACCTTTTATGAAGCGGCGGAACTGGCAAGACAGGCACAGCCAGGGACACTTTGGTTGACTCATTACAGCCCTTCTCTGGTACATCCGGAGCAGTATTTGCAAAAGGTTCAGGAGATTTTTCCTGCGACAGAGCTGGGCAGGGATGGAAAGACAGTTCAACTGGATTTTGAGGACGCGTAGGAGAGAGAAAATGTAAAAGTGATTTCCGTTGAGATGGGAGGAACGTAAATGGCAGAAAATAAAAAGACTGTTCGCACTGTTATTGTAGTTGTTTTTTTGTGTATTCTGGCATTGGGATACTATGCCTATTTGTCGGATAAAAATGCCAAAAAGCAAAAGGAAGTACAACTTACAGAGAAGGATGAATTGCTTTTATGGGATTTGAACAAAGATTACCCCCATTCCCCGAATGACGTGGTGAAGTTGTACAGCCGTATGATTTCCTGTATATACAATGACAGGCTTGAGGGGAAGGATTTGGAAAAAATGGTAAAGCAGATGCGGCTACTCTATGATGATTCCTTTGCAGAGGAAACGGGCAATTCGGAAGAAGAACAGATTTCTAACCTGGAACAGGAATTGGCGGGATACGGAAAGAACGACCATAAAATCACCAATTATACAGTTGGTGAACTGAGCCAAGTGGAATATGGCAAGGTGGATGGCAGACAGACTGCATGCGTAGATGCCGTGTATACGTTGCGCATGGACAATGAATACAGTAAGGAACCTCAGATTTACATATTAGTTCAGGATGAAGACGAGAACTGGAAAATATTGGGCTGGCAGGCAAATATAGAGCAGAATGCCGGAAGCGGCACGAAGGAATAGAAGGAAAAGAGGATGGTAAGATGACGGCAGAAGCAACAGGGAATGGAGAGAAAGATATTGTGATATTGGGAATAGAATCGTCCTGTGATGAGACCGCGGCAGCGGTAGTGCGTAATGGAAGGGAAGTGCTTTCCAATGTGATTTCTTCGCAGATTGCGCTACACACTTTGTATGGCGGTGTGGTTCCCGAGAGTGCTTCCAGAAAACCCATTGAAAAAATAAATCCGGTGATTAAAGAGGCTTTGGAAAAGGCAGATTGCGAGTTGGAGGATTTGGATGCCATTGCTGTTACCTACGGTCCTGGTCTGGTAGGTGCGCTGCTGGTAGGAGTAGCAGAGGCAAAGGCAATCTGTTATGCAAAAAACATTCCTCTTGTGGGAGTGCACCATATTGAGGGACATATTTCTGCGAATTACATTGAACACAAAGATTTAGAACCACCGTTTATTTGTATGGTTGCTTCCGGTGGACATTCCCATCTCGTTTTAGTCAAAGATTATGGTGAATATGAGATTATAGGAAGAACCCATGACGACGCGGCAGGGGAAGCGTTTGACAAAGTTGCCCGGGCGATTGGACTGGGATATCCGGGAGGACCCAAAGTGGATGCTCTGGCGAAAACGGGGAATCCGCAGGCGATTGCTTTTCTTCGTGCAAAAATAGAAGATTCTCTTTATGATTTCAGTTTCAGCGGATTGAAATCCGCGGTATTGAATTACCTGAACCAGTGTAAAATGCGGGGAGAAGAGCCTAACCGGGCGGATGTTGCAGCTTCTTTCCAGCAGTCCGTGGTAGATGTATTAGTTCAGCACACGGTGCTGGCGGCAAAAAATTATGGTATTTCCAAAGTAGCAATTGCAGGGGGCGTTGCGTCGAATTCTACTCTGCGCAGTGCTATGACAGAAGCTTGTGAAAAGGAACAACTCAGTTTCTATTACCCTTCGCCAGTATTTTGTACGGACAATGCGGCAATGATTGGGGTGGCAGGATATTATGAATATAAAAAGGGTGTGCGCCATGGATTGGATTTAAATGCAGTTCCCAATTTGAAACTGGGGCAACGCTGAAAGGGAAGAACGATACAGGGTAAACAAAAAAGAAATTATGGGAACGGCTTTGCTGTTCCCTTTTATATAGGAGGACGGCAAAATGGATATGTCGAATGTGGCAGCGATTGTGTTGGCTGCGGGACAGGGAAAACGAATGGGTACTTCTACAGCAAAGCAGTTTCTGGATTTGGGAGGAAAGCCTATTTTATATTACAGCTTGCGTGCCTTTGAAAAGGCAAAGGTGGGGACGGTGGTTCTGGTAACTAGTGAAGATGCCATCTCATATTGCCAGAAAGAGATTGTAGAACGCTATGGGATTTCCAATGTAAAGGCGGTTGTGTCAGGGGGAAAAGAGCGGTATCACTCTGTATATAACGGGTTACAGGCAGTAAAACAGGCAGAGGTTGTGATGATTCATGATGGAGCCCGCCCGTTTGTAACAACTGACATTATTGAAAATTCTTACAAAACGGCAAAAGAAAATGGGGCCTGTGTAGCGGGTGTTCCGGTCAAAGACACCATTAAAGTAGTAAATGACCAGGGCGTTGCGGTTCAGACTCCGGAGCGCAGTAGTCTTTGGCAGATACAGACGCCACAGAGTTTTATATATGAGGAGATTTGTAAGGCGTATGAAAAGATGATGAATGCAGAAGATACTGCCATTACAGATGATGCTATGGTAATGGAACGCTACGGAGAGCGGAAAGTCAGTATAATAGAGGGAAATTACTGCAATATTAAGATTACCACCCCGGAGGATATGCTGGTAGCAAAAGCATATTTACAGCAATTAGAAGGTAGAGAATAATCGGAAATGATTTAAAAGCAAAAAATGCTTTCGGAAAAATGAAAAAAATTAAAAAAATATGTTGACATGTGACTGCAAAAATGATAATATATCACTTGTCTCCGGCAAAACGGTGATGTGTATATCGTGACAGAATATAAGTTGTTACGGGCATGGAGAGGTATCGAAGTGGTCATAACGAGGCGGTCTTGAAAACCGTTTGTCCGCAAGGGCGCGTGGGTTCGAATCCCACCCTCTCCGCTTGCTATGCATATATAGCGTATAGCGTAGACAAGACAGGCACTTATACTTGGAGAAGTACCCAAGTGGCTGAAGGGGCTCCCCTGGAAAGGGAGTAGGTCGTTAATAGCGGCGCGAGGGTTCAAATCCCTCCTTCTCCGTCGGACTTCTACGAAGGTATAAGTCCAACACAACCTTGATAACTGAATAATGAGACAAACCTGAAAATGACGAAAAAGTTTCACTTAATTCGCAAGAATTAAGATTGGGAACAGTTGTTTTAAAACAACACCTAAAACAGTAAAGAACAGGTAAAAATAACCAACGTTATTTTGACTGGTTCGGACGTAAGGTTTTACAGAATCAGAGACGATGATGGAAAGTAAGGATTTCTTATTTGAATAAGGAAACTCCTTTTCACTAAATTCGCAGAACGCAGTTCTGCTCATTAAGTGAAAAAGGAGTGGATTCTACTAAGCACATCAGCGTAGCTGATTTGCTAAGTAGAATCACAACATGAGAGTTCGATCCTGGCTCAGGATGAACGCTGGCGGCGTGCTTAACACATGCAAGTCGAACGAAGCACTTACGACAGAACTCTTCGGAGGGAAGATGTAAATGACTGAGTGGCGGACGGGTGAGTAACGC
>JAQXNR010000030.1 GCA_029098105.1 Lachnospiraceae bacterium | reverse complement strand
TCAATAGGCTCGTAAGCACCTCGCCAAGTGTCCAAGTGCGCTTTCTCACTAAATTCATGCTACGCATTCATTAAGTGTTCAATGCGAGTGCCTTTGTACGACCAAAGGGAGTACAACGAAGCGAATATTATATAAATTCTGTTTATTATACTTAGAAATATTGCGTTTCGAAATTGTCTAAAAATTACTATAGTTGAGGAGGAGTTGCTTATTAAAAACACAAGTTTAAAAGATTATTTTCCCATGATCCGTACCCGGGAGGAAATCTTAACTGACATTGAGGGAAATTCTGGACTTCATTCCCTGTTTCATTCATGGAAAGAGGAACAGCAGGAAGAGTTTCTGAATTTCTGCACTGGAGCAAAAGGTGTAAAAATTCTTTACGACTCTTTTTTCAAGGAGATTCTCAACCCGGAATCTGTTCCCCAGCGGTTGGAAGATTGGCTTTCTCTGCTTTTGGGACAACGGGTCCGGATTCTGAATGTACTTCCCAACGATTCGGTGAGGATTGCCGACGAGAATTCTCTGCTTATTACTGATATTGTAGTGGAACTGGAGAATGGATGCATTGCCAACGTAGAGGTACAGAAAGTCGGCTATCACTTTCCGGGGCAGCGCAGTGCCTGCTATTCTGCAGATTTGCTGCTACGGCAGTATAAGCGGGTGAAGGACGAGGACTCAAAGCGGGAGCGCAAGTTCAGTTATAAGGATATCAAAGATGTGTACACCATCGTTCTCTATGAGAAAAGCCCGAAGGAATTCAAGGATTTTCCTGACATTTACATTCACCGTTCCCAGCAGCAGGTGGATAGTGGACTGGAATTAGAGTTACTGCAAAAATATATTTTTATACCGCTTGACATTTTTAAGAAAACACAGCACAATAAATCCATAAGCAACAAACTAGATGCATGGCTCATGTTCTTTTGTGCAGAGAAACCGGAGGAGATTTTGCAGTTGATTACGCAGTTTCCGGAGTTTCGACCATTGTACGAGGACATCTATGAGTTGTGCCGCAACACAGAGAAGGTGATGTCGATGTTTTCAAAGGAATTGTTAGAACTGGACCGGAATACGGTACAATATATGATTGATGAAATGCAGGATACCATTGATGAGCAGAAGGGCAAGTTAGCGGAACAGAGAACTGCTTTGGAAGAAAAAGAGGTTGTACTCAAAGAGCAGGTTAGTATAATTCAGGAGAAGGATGCTGCCTTGCAAAAGAAGGAAGCAGAAATTGAAACCTTACGAAAGAAATTGGCAGAGTTAGTGAAATAAGAAAATTTCTCATATCAGTTAACTGAAAATAAAACAAGTTGAACTTATGTTGGCAGTTGTAGAGTGTTGCAACTGCCGACATATTTTATCGGAAATGTATCCAGTGTCACCGATGGCAGTGGTCATGTGGCATATTATAGTTATGACCTGCAGGGAAGGGTTTCCTGTATCAAAGACAGTGACAAAGCCACGCTATTGCAGTATACTTATGACAGTCAGGGAAATCCGGTCCGGACGGTGGACAGTTATGGAACGGTAATGCCAAAACGCTTGCCCTCACTGGACTTGACGAAGAAGGCACCATCACTTATACCTATGATGAAAACAGCAACGTGATTACTGTCAACGAAGAAAAAGCAGACGGCACTGTACAGCAGATTACCCGGAGTTACGATGCCCTGAACCGGGTCAGCCAATACACGGATATCTGGGGAAGGACCATCCGGTATACCTATGACTGGACGGGAAATGTGGCATGCATTACCTACCCGGACAAAAGTGAAGTCCACTTCGGGTATTACGACAATGGTCAGTTAGAAACAGTGACCGACTGGGAAGGCAGTGTGACCCGGTACGAATATGACCAGAACGGAAGACAGAGCAGTATACAGCGTCCGGACGGAAGTAAAGAAACCTTTCAGTACAACCCGGCAGGAAGCCTGACAGAGCAGGAAGACCGGGATTCGGAAGGCAACCTGCTCCAGCGTATCACCTACCGATACAACGGTTTTGGAGAACTGGCAGGCAAAACGAGAACCGGGGAAGGGGCAGAGAAAAGGGAAACCCGGACAGAGCAGGCAGAGGAAAGTCCCAAGACAGAACAGATGGAATACAACGCTGCCAACCAACTCATCCGCTACAACGGGGAACGTGTAGAATATGATGCCTATGGCAACATGACCTACGGACCATCCGGGGGCAGCATGGCATACTTCACCTATGACAGCCGGAACCGTCTGAAGGCAGTACAGAACCTGACCTATGAATATGACGCGGAAAACAACCGGGTAGCCAGTTGTGACAGCCAGACAGGAAAAACCATCCGTTACATTCATAACACGAACAGCAGTTTAAGCCAACTGCTAGAGGAAAATGACGGAACTACCACAACTAAATATGTCTATGGAAACGCCCTCATCAGCAGCCGGACTTACCAGATAAAGGCAGACAGTAGCACTTGTCAGACCGTCTACTACTACCATTATGACAACGTAGAGAGTACCACAATGCTCACCGATGAAACAGGAGCAGTAGTAGAGACCTATGACTATACTCCATATGGCAGGATTACCCGGGGAGACCGGGGACGGACCCGGTTCCTGTATAATGGAGGACTGGGTGTCAGTACGGATGAAAACGGATTATACTATATGAGAGCCCGGTACTACAATCCGGACATCTGTCGATTTGTGAACCAGGATACGGAAAAAGGAAGCCTCAGCAGCAGCGCCAGCCTGAACCGGTATGCCTATGTGCAGGGAAACCCGGTGACCCAGACAGACCCCTTCGGACTGAGTCCGTTGACAACAGCGTCCAACTATGGACTGGCAGCCTTGGGAATCATTAGTAAGTTGGCAGACACTGCGATTGACTTTACTCCGGTAGGAGTAGTAAGAGATGTAAAACGTTGTTATGACAGCATCAAGAGAGGAGACACGAAAGAAGCCGTAAAATCCGGCATTTCTGCGCTAGCGGCAGTTGCCCTGCCAGCAGCGAAAGCAGCGAGCAGGATTGGAAAGACCGCCAAGAAACTGCTTCGTACGAGACAGGCATTAAAAGCAGAAAAAGCCATGAGCCAGAGTGCAAAACTAGCAGAAGAAAGTTTGAAACTGGCGGAAGCAGGGAACAAAGCAAAGAAAACCCAGAGACTGCTGAAGGAAGGGGACGCAGTGGCAGATACCGCAAAGACGGTAACGAAAGCCAGCAGGGGAACCAAGGTGAAGAGAGCGAGCCACGCTGGTACAACTGCGAAGAATACTACAGGAAGCATACCGATGGATTTGCAGTTGTTTGGAGGTAAGAGTGGTAGTAAGACTGATTTTTATTATCATTCATGTGCTGATGAAGTTGCAGATATTATTGCGGATACAGGATTTAGAACAGATTTACCAAATGAAAGAGCAGCATTTCAGAATAATAGATATGGTAGAGGTGTATATTTAGCAGATTCTCCTGCAACAGCTTTGGCTGAAAGGCCAGGTGGAACAATTCTTAAGGTAAGTGGAAACACAGGAAGGAATTTGGATATTACAAGTAGAGGAGTCATTGGAGGAGATGATTATACGATGACACATGCTATTGCACGAGGAGCGAGAAAACATGGATATGATTCTATTACATTTATGTCAGCAAAAAATCCAACTGGGGTTAATACTGTTATTTTTAATCCTGCTAATGTTAAAGTTGAGGAGATATTGAGATAATGAAAAAATATACGCCAGTTTCTATGGAAAATTACTGTATACAAGAATTAGAATGTAGATGTAATGATTGTAATAATCAATTCTCAGAGTTTATGCCATTAAATTATGAATTGGTCTGCTTTGAAGATGAGGTTGGCAAAAAATATTTTTTGCCAACCTATGGAGATTATGGATATTTAGATTTATTAAATAAATTAGTTGAACAGTGGCATAATAATGAAAATATAACGAAAAAGATTGCGGAGAAATTTGAAAAAAAGTTAAACGAAATTACAGAACCCAAAGTATCTATGGTCGATGGTGTTAGATGCCCATTTTGTAAAAGTGAAAAAATTTCTATTTGTAAAAGAAATACACTTGAAAAATATCCTGTTAATTGGCTAAAAATCGATATAGAAAGTATGTAATTATTATTTTAATTATGTCTCTACATAAGGACACCCACCACAAAATATTTGGTCTTTAAATTAATCGGAATGGCTCTCACCGAAGGTGATGTAATCCATGTAGATTAATTTGAAGACCCTAGGGTGAAATTTGCCATCTGGGTGTACATAAGGATATCCGAATTCAAAACATAATATTTAGTCCCAAAATGCTGATATTAACGCACTTCTTTTAAAACAAATGAGAGTGTTATTCAGATTATATCTCTAGTGAAATATGACCGAGCATTTTTATAAATAAGACTCTTTCATTTTAGGAAAACAGTTTTATTCTATGCCCAAGTCATCCCCACACCCTGCATGTGCGATTGCGCTCTTCTTGACCTTTGCCCAGCTGTTCTTGATGTATGGAGAAATCAG
>JAQXNR010000029.1 GCA_029098105.1 Lachnospiraceae bacterium | reverse complement strand
ATCCCACTAAGTTGGAGACAGAACTGGGATGGAAACCGCAGTATACGTTTGACACTGGTATTCAGCAGACGATTCAGTGGTATTTGGACAATCAGGACTGGTGGAAAAACATTATTTCCGGTGAATACCGCAATTATTTTGAGAAAATGTATAAAGACCGGGTGAAGTAACAGTGGCATGCAATAATTAAGAAAAAGTGAAGTCGTTTGAATTGTGAATAGAAAGGATTTTCTCATGAAAGTATTAGTGACAGGTGTGGCAGGACAATTAGGCCACGATGTGATGAATGAGTTGGCAAAACGTGGAATCGATGCGGTGGGAAGCGATATAGCCCCCACTTACAGCGGTGCACAGGATGGTACGGCGGTTGTTACAATGCCCTATGTACCCATTGATCTGGTAGACCCGGATGAAGTATATGCCCGCATTGTTTATGAACAGCCTGATGCCATTATTCACTGCGCAGCATGGACTGCAGTGGACGCTGCTGAGGAGGAGGAGAATCGCTTCCGGGTCCGCAGCGTAAATTTTGCGGGGACTAAAAATGTTGCCAGAGTATGTAAGGAATTGGATATTCCCTTGATGTATATTTCAACTGATTATGTGTTTGATGGACAGGGGACCGAGCCATGGAAGCCGGATTGTCAGGATTACCGTCCTCTCAATTATTATGGAGAGACGAAACTTGCCGGGGAAACTGCAGTCCGCAATTATGTAGACAAGTTTTTTATTGTCCGGATTGCCTGGGTATTTGGTGTGAACGGCAATAATTTCATAAAAACCATGTTGAAACTGGGAAAAAATCATGACACGATTCGGGTAGTAAAAGATCAGATTGGTACGCCTACCTATACCTATGATTTAGCCAGACTGCTGGTTGATATGATTCAGACAGATAAGTATGGGTACTACCATGCGACGAACGAAGGTGGTTACATCAGTTGGTACGACTTTACAAAGGAAATTTTCCGTCAGGCAGTGGAATTGGGACATGTGGAATATGCAGAAGACAAAGTGAATGTGATTCCGGTCACAACAGAGGAATATGGTGCGTCCAAGGCGGCGCGTCCCTATAATTCCCGGATGGACAAGAGCAAATTGCAGGAGAATGGATTTACTCCCCTTCCCACTTGGCAGGATGCGCTGCAGCGTTATTTAAAAGAGTTGGATTGGTAATAATTTTTCTTTCATATAAAAGGAGACGAGAAACAATGGGTAAGATTACAGTTACAAGATGTGATATTGAGGGATTGTGTGTGATTCAGCCGAAGGTATTTCCCGATGAGCGGGGATACTTTATGGAAACCTATAACCGCAATGACTTTGAGGCGGAAGGACTGAATATGACTTTTGTGCAGGACAATCAGTCCATGTCTACAAAGGGTGTGCTTCGCGGTTTACATTTTCAGAAAGAATTCCCCCAGGGTAAGTTAGTACGGGTAGTTAGCGGAAAAGTATTTGATGTGGCGGTGGATTTGCGTCCCGGTTCTGCTACCAGAGGACAGTGGTTTGGTGTGGAATTGTCCGATGAGAACCAGAAACAGTTTTATATTCCGGAAGGATTTGCCCATGGATTTGTAGTGCTGTCTGACGAGGCGGTATTTGCCTATAAGTGTACGGATTTCTACCATCCTGGTGACGAGGCGGGCTTAAAGTATGATGACCCGGATATTGGGGTAGAGTGGCCTTTGCCGGAAGGAATGACAATGCAAGATTTGATTGTATCAGAAAAGGACCAGAAATGGGGCGGAATTAAAGAGTATTTAGCGAACCACTAGTTTGCATTTGCTCTACTGTGTTTGATACAAAGAACATATAAGGTCGTGTCAATGGAAAGGATTGGCACGACCTTAATTTTTACATTAATATGTATTGCTGCAGAGAATTCGAGAATAGATAATTGAGATAAAGTGTTGTTTATGGTAACATTAGAGTATATAATAAATGTGGGTAAAAAAGGATTTACTAATAGCAATCAAAACTAGTGATAACACAAAAAATGATGTAATATAATGATAGATTGATGATTTCTGAGAAAAGGGGTTCTTAAAGGTGCAAACATATGTAATATATTGTGATGAATCTATTGTCAAAGGAAAATATTATAGTAATTTTTATGGGGGTGCTTTGGTCAATAGCAAGGATTTTGATGATGTTGTTTCCATTCTTGAAAGTAAAAAGAAAGAATTAAACTTGTTTAATGAGATAAAGTGGACAAAGGTAACAGAACAATATTTGGATAAGTATATAGATTTTATAACTACATATTTTGAGTTGATTAAACAAGGGAAAATTAAGATTAGAATTATGTTCCGTAAGAATGAAAATGAAGCTAATAATTTATCTGAGTACCAAGAATTGAATGGATTTTATCTGTTATATTATCAATTTTTGAAGCACGCATTTGGTCTCAAATATTGTAATCTTAGTAATGAGAATGTACAATTAAAAACATATTTTGATAAATTACCAAATACCAAAGAACAGAATGAAAGATTCAAACAACATATATATGAGTTGCAAAATTGTGCTGATTTTAAATCTGCAAAAATTGTTATTAGTAAAGAAGATATTACGGACGTTGATTCTAAGCGGCATGTAATATTGCAAGGTATGGATATTATTCTAGGTTCTATGCAATTTAAACTTAATAAAGAAAACTTAGTGAAAAATCCTTCGACTGGTAGACGTGGCAAAAAAACAATTGCAAAAGAAAAATTATATAAACATATTTCAAGGAACATTCAAGATTTGTATCCGCATTTTAACATAGGGATTACCACAGGTGTGAACAACGATTATAGCAATGATTGGAAACATCCTTATAGACACTGGTCGTTTGTTCCTTCGAGTTATGATGGTGAAAGATATTTGTTCTAAAATAGAATGAGCCCCACATCATCTAATAATCTCCCAAGTGGAACTTAGGGCTTCGAATCTGCAGAGCTCATAGTATCTATATGCATATTATAGGAAAATTATTTGTAAAAGTCAATAAATTATATAAAAAATGGACAGTTAGTGCTATTAATTATCTCTTTGACAACAAAAATTAATATATCACAAAAATATAGGAAAATATGACGTAATACCTAGTATATAAAGCAAGATTTTATATCCAAATAAGTAAGTCTTTTCGCTCTTGGAGCATTCGGATTTCTTCTTCGGAGCGTTTGGGCTTTAAAATATAACGATGCTCCCCGTTGAAAATAATGGAAACACTTTTCGTATACTGGGTATGGGAGTCTTCGAATTCAGTTATAATGAAACTGGCATTATATTTGTCGAGTAATTGAAAACTGTTCATGAGACCGATGCCGGAACCGTCTTCATGAGTTGTAATTTGTTTCTTTCCTAAATTCAGCAATACTTCTGTTGCAAATGGGTTTCCACTGTCGAATATAGTAATTGCATAGGAATTTTTCAACATGGAAAAACTGACTAAAACACTGGATGCATGATTGGCTTTGGTGGCAATCATGGCATTTTCAATCAAATCTGCCATTACTGTTTTCAAGTCAGAAATCTCAATTCCGGATTGGGGTAATGGTTTTAGGTTGCAGGAACACATAACCTGAAGTTGGATATGATTGTCTGCAGCCTGCTGACATTGAAAGGCTAACAAGCGGTCGATTTCTTCTATGTCTGTTTTGACGAGAAGAAGTTCCGGTGACTGGGATTGGGTGATAATATTTTTCCGGTCAGCGGACATTTCTTTTAACTCGGCTAATAGAGAACGTCCCTGCCTCTTTTTGTCGGCAGTCGTTTCGCCGGATTCGCTCAGGTATCGGGTAACCGCATATTCCATAGCAGGAATCAGTTTATTGTCCCGATGGATGATTTTTGCCATGCGAACATTGTCCGCCTCCAATTCTGCCATTCTTTGATTCAGATTATATATTTGCTGATTCAAATCCGTTATGTTATTTTCTCGCAAACAATCAATGTAGGTTTTTGTGATGTTGCGTTTCCAGTAGTATAGTAGTGCGAGACCAAAAAG
>JAQXNR010000028.1 GCA_029098105.1 Lachnospiraceae bacterium | reverse complement strand
GCTAATTTATCAAACATAACATTCTCCCTTTCCTAGATAAGTTTTAAAATATCACCGATTTTTAAGTTTGGTCTTTCAATTCCCTTGAACATAATCTTACACATATAATAATAAAAATATTCCAGCTTTTCTTTTGAGATTGCCTCAACCTGATGTTCAAAATTAAAGTCAAGTCCATTATCATCCGGCCGATGCATAACCGTCAAATACATGGCCTGAGTAGTGGCTCCATTGGGATACCATTTCGTCTTATACTTAATATCTCCCAACTTACTAAGTCCCTCATCCTTTAATGTCATCGGCTGGTAGGTCAACGACATAGGCTCATAACTCCTGCCCGGCTCTACCGGGTATACCTTACTTCTGTATGCTCGGTACTCTACCGGGTCAAAATTGGTATGTCTGAAAATTTCATTCTGCCCATTGCGAATCGTATGAATTCCCTCCAGAAATGTCATATCCTCTGAAATGATTGTCCGGAACGGAAAAGAATGGATTCTTGTACCACCGGATTTTTTCTCTAACAGGGTTGCTCTTCGCGCATAGGCTACATTGATGGATACATCATCATTCCCGTTCATCTTCTGCAAATAAGTACGAATTCCCATGATTAAAAGGCACTGCAAGGAAACATGCTCCTGCTCACAAAACTTCATCAAACGGGTAGTTGGCTCTTCCTCCAAATGAAAAATATCCAATGCTGAATCCACATTTTTGGAAATAAAGGCTGCTGCTCTGGCTTTCGGATTTTTCTTTCGCTCTTCCAGCAAAGCCCCCGGTCCGTCAATTCCATTGTAAATTGGTTCCGACTCTTCAATCTTCTTATAGAAAAACTCTCTGTCTTTTTGCTGTGCTTTGCTCCCAGCCTCATACGCCAGATCCTTTTCCAACTGCTCAATGTAGGAACGCATTTCTTTCGGGTATTCCACTCCCTCGTACATGGCATTACAGTAAATCTCAATCACATCCCGCATAAAGCAAATCAACGACTGGGCATCCAGTATCAAATGGTCCCCTAAAAGGTAAAGACCCTGATTCCCGTCTGGCGTTTTGATGATTACAACCCGATTCATCGGAGAATCCTCCCGCACAAAAGGAACTCTTGTCCATTCCGTCATAATTGCTTCGGCCTCTTCCATCGTCTTCCCGGTGAAATCCACATATTCGATTTCCCGTTCTTCCTTTTCAACCACATATTGATACCACTTCTTTTCTTTCTTATCATAAGCAAAGCGCAGACGCATGGCATCACAACGCTCATACGCTTTGTAAATAGACTGGCGCAACACATCTACATCCAGTTCATATTCAATCGTAAGACTGGTTCCTATGTTCACAACTTCCTTCTTAGGACAATAGTCCATGTAGTAAAAATGAAATTTCTGCGCAACCGTCAGTGGGTAGGTCTTATACCCCTTTCTCGTCTTCATACCATCGCCTCCCTGTTATTTATATACTTTGAATAAATTCATCCAGTGCATTTTCATACAACTGCATGTTTTTAAAGTAACTCTCTCCATGAGCCGCATCCTCCACAATCAGCATTTTCTTTGGAGAGGCACAACAGTCATAAATCTCCTGACACATTCGTGCAGGAACAAATGTATCCTTTGAGCCATGAATAAACAAAATCGGAACCTTCGCCTTCTCTACTTCTCTTTTAGCATTGCACTCATCCATACCATAGCCCGCAAGTTTTCTGTTCACTATGTCCGCCCCCTGTATCACAGGAAATGCCGGAAGATGGTACATCGTATTTAACACGTGGGTAAACACCTCTTTCGGTGAAGTAAAAGCACAATCCGAAACAATTCCCTTCACCTGCGGTGGCAGTTCCAATCCACTCGCCATTAAAACGGTAGCGCCACCCATGGAAATGCCGTGTAAAAGAATTTCCACATCCTCTCCGCATTTTTGAATGACCCATTGAATCCAATTCACCGCATCTTTCCGGTCCAGGCACCCAAAACCAATATACTCGCCCTCACTCTCTGCATGCGCTCTTGCATCCGGATGCAACATGGCATAACCATGGCGAAAATAGTAATCTGTAAGCCCTGTAAAATCCGACATCCCTTTGCTCGTATAACCATGAAAACAGATTACAACCCTTTTCTTTTCCGAATTCTCCTTCACAGCCGGAAAATAAGCAGCATGCAACTTCAACCCATCAAACGAAGTCTGGTACACATCTTCATGGGGTTGTGCCAACATATACGCTTTTCTTTCCGCCAGAATGTCCGAATATTGAGACCAATCCGTACCTGCCATCTTTATGGTACGTTCCATGTCCACCTCTTGCCGTTTCATCGTCCTGCCATAAAAATAGGCTGTTTCCACTACACCAGCCGCCATCAGCGCACCGGCACATATCATTCCCTTCTTAATAATTCCCATATGCGCGCTCCATTCCTAGTGGTGAAAATGCTATTTTCCCATTTTTTTCTGCATTTTCTTTGCTTCCTTTTGCTTCATATCAATAATCTCTTTTAATCTAAGGGCCTTTTCTATATTCCCCTCAACCCGCAGTTTCTGTGTAGTAAATGCCCATACCGGATCCATCTTGCCCTCTGCTATTTTCATAAGGGTATCCGCATCAGCAACAAACTTGGCATCTCTGTCGTAGTATTCATATGGTTCTACAAAAAGTTCCCCATTCTTTACTTCTACATAAAAAATGCCACCGTACTCTTCATTTTCAATATCAAACTGGAATGCAAGATGTTCCTTAATATCACTTACATCCGTCCCCATAAATTTGTTTTTGATTTCATAAAAATACTCTGCGTATGTCATTTCGCCCTCCTGTTTTCTTTTCGACCCGCGGTCGATTATTCTAATCTAACTATACCATAGGTTTCGACCTGCGGTCAATTATTTATAGTATAAAAATGTATTTTATAGCCACATCCCGATTCTCTATTGTTCCCATTTTATGAATATGGTACAATCATTGAAGAGAATAACTGAAATAGAAAGGAAGGCGTCTCACTCATATGCCAGACAGCAATAAAAAGACCCAAATACTTGATGCACTGGAGGAATTACTGAAAAAAAAGAGTATAGAACATATTTCTGTCAGTGAAATTGCCAGCAAAGCCGGTATCGGAAAGGGAAGCATTTACTACTACTTTCCATCGAAAGATGCTATTTTAGATGCACTCATCCGGCGTAACTACGAACAGCCTTTACAGATTGCAAAGACACTGTCATCCCAGACCAACGTGTCTTCTTTTACGCGTATGGCAATGCTTTTTCAAGCCTGCCACGACTCTTCTGCGGTATTTTTACGTCACAACCAGACTTCTGCCACAAACGCTCAGGCACTTGCCTTTTTGTGGCAGAAACATTTGAATTATTTAATCTCAGAACTCAAACCTGTTTTGTCCGAAATCATCTCCCAGGGAATTGCCTGTGGAGAGATTGACTTCGACTACCCCGATGCGCTGTCAGAAATTGCCCTGATTGTAATTGCAATCAAATTCAATAACTATATTGTCCCATCTACACCGGAGGAAACAAAAGAAACTATACAAGGTCTTATTTCTCTTCTGGAAAAAGGAACAGGTATTCCTGCCGGAACGCTGGAATACCTGTCACTTATTGAATAAAATAATGTAATTGCATTTATTTTTTGTCTACTTAGTACCGAAAATACGGTCACCTGCATCTCCCAGGCCCGGGCAGATGTAAGCATTCTCATTCAGTTCCCGGTCGAGATGTCCAATATAAATCTGAACATCCGGATGAGCCTCATGTAACCGTTTCACGCCCTCTGGTGCGGCTATAATACACATAAATTTTATTTTAACACCGCCATGGGCTTTAATCTGAGTAATGGCATCCACCGCAGAACCACCAGTAGCCAGCATTGGGTCCGTCACTACAATCACCCGCTCATTAATCGGTTTGGGCAACTTGCAATAATACTCATGGGGTTCGTGGGTCTCTTCATCCCGGTACATACCAATATGTCCAACTTTTGCAGATGGCACCAGGGCCAGCACGCCAGACACCATACCAAGTCCGGCACGCAAAATCGGTACAATCGCAAGTTTGCGCCCCTCAATCATCGGAGTCATGCACTTTTCAATCGGTGTCTCTACTTCTACATCGGTGAGAGGCAAATCTCCCAACGCCTCAAAACCTTCCAGCATGGCAATCTCCTCTACTAATTTGCGGAACTCATTTGTACCAGTCGCCTTGTCCCGCAAGCGGGAAATCTTATGCTGAATTAACGGGTGGGTAAAAATCGTAACATTTTCTTCGTTTGCAAAATCCATAATACATTGCTCCTTTTCCTATTTATTTTGTATTTTCCCAATATTACTTTGCCTTTACATAAACACCACGGCTCTGGTCCCCTTCCGGATTTGCTCCAAACTGGTAATCATTCCCCGGCAGAACCGCATTTAATACAATGCCGGCAATCGCTGCAATCGCAAGCGCAGTCAAGGTAATGGATGTGCCAGCAATGGTAAATGTAATCCCATCAGAAAAGCCGAGGCCACATACAAAAATGACACCTGCAATAATCAAATTTCTGGAACGGGTCAAATCCACTTTATTCTCCACGATATTCCGCACACCAATCGAAGAAATCATACCGTACAACATAAAGGAAACTCCTCCAATGATTGCGGTAGGCATCGTGGAAATCACTGCCGAAAACTTCGGAATGAAGGAAAGTATAATCGCAAAAACGGCTGCCAGACGAATCACAAGGGGGTCATATACTTTGGAAAGTTCCAGCACACCAGTATTTTCGCCGTATGTTGTATTGGCAGGACCACCAATCGTTCCCGCAAATGCAGTTGCCAGTCCGTCTCCAATCAATGTGCGGTGCAGTCCCGGATCTGCAATGAAATTCTTCCCTACCGTTGCTGAAATAGCTGACATATCTCCAACATGCTCCATCATCGCGGCGATTGCAATCGGAGCCATAACTAAAACAGCTGTAATGTCGAACTTGCACAACTGGAACTGTGGAATTCCAAGGAAACTTGCATTTTTCACCGCTTCAAATGTCAAAATTGCACTGCCATCCGGATTGGTAAGTCCAACGGCATTCATAACAACCGCTGCAATATAGGCAATCACCACACCCATGAGAATCGGAATAATTTTAAAAAGCCCTTTTCCCCATATATTAAATATAATTATAACAAGCAACGCAATGAGAGCAAGCCACCAGTTTGTGCTGGCATTTGCGATTGCTGAGGGAGCAAGAGACAGTCCAATACAAATAATAATCGGACCTGTTACAACCGGTGGAAGGAAACGCATCACTCGGTTCACACCAACCAGTTTAATAATCAGTGCCGCCACAAGGTATAACACGCCCGCTATCATAATTCCTCCACAGGCATATGCCGCTTTGTCATTCACAGACATGTCCGCATAAATGCCGCTGTCTAAATTGGCAACCGTGTAAAATCCCCCCAGAAAAGCAAAAGAGGAACCAAGGAACGCTGGCACTTGAAACTTAGAGCACAGATGAAAAAGCAATGTTCCAAATCCTGCACAGAATAAAGTAACCGAAACGGTGAGTCCTCTTGTCAACGACTCTCCACAGGCATCCGCAAAATAACCGGAGACCAGAATCGGAACCAGAATCGTGGCTCCAAACATTGCAAACATATGCTGCAAACCTAAAATCAACATTTTCG
>JAQXNR010000027.1 GCA_029098105.1 Lachnospiraceae bacterium | reverse complement strand
TTTAGGTAATTGCGAAATGGTATGTTTTTAATATCATAAACACAATTTATATAACATTCGCTTCGTTGTCCTCCCTTCGGTCGGTACAAAGGCGCTCATTTATATATAAATTTGTGTTTATTTAATTGAAACATATGATTTTCGCAATTACCTATTCTAAATATTATTAGGTAATTGTGAAACAATGTATTTGCAGTTTATAGTTTTCAGATAGTTTGTAATCAATATTATATAAACGGAGAGCCCCCCTCTGGTGCACAGCACCTACGGCGGACGGAACATGCGCCTTTGCACGGCTTTTGTGCAATGAAGCATTGTTATAATATTTATTGCAAACTATCGTAACGAATGCAAAATCATTTCGCAAGTACCTAACCAGAACTTATTTATTTTGAAAAGGAGTTCAGAAATTACTATGGCGCGGTCAGGAAGTTACCAGACAAAAGCAAGACAATTAACGATTTTATATTTGAGGGAGCATCAAGACCGGGCAGTCAGTGCTTCCAGTATTCTGGAGTATTTGCATCAATATGGTATGAAAACCAATATTACTACGGTATATCGGTATTTGGAGAAACTGCTTGCTGAGGGCTGTGTCCTGAAATATATGGATGAGGCGGGGGAAAAATCCGTTTTTCAGTATGTAGGAGAGGAGAACCATTGCCACGAACATCTGCATTTAAAGTGTATCCAATGTGGCAGGGTAATTCATCTGGACTGTGAATTTATGCGGTGCCTGGATGAGCACATCCGGGAACATCATGGATTTTCCATGCAGTGTAGTAATTCTATTTTGTATGGATACTGTGTGGAATGTCAGGAAAAAATAGAGAAGCAGAATCAATCATTGGAGGATAGAAAACTATGAATATATGGCATGACATTAGTGCGGAGCGAATTTCGCCCACAGATTTTATTGCAACCATTGAGATTAGCAAAGGAAGTAAGAAAAAATATGAGTTGGACAAAGAGACAGGTTTGATTTTATTGGACCGGATTCTCTATACGTCTATGCATTACCCTGCTAACTATGGATTTATTCCCCGAACTTATGGAGATGACAAGGATCCCTTGGATGTCCTTGTGCTCTGTTCGGAGGACATCAGTCCGATGTCACTGGTGCGTTGCTACCCAATTGGCGTTATGTATATGCTGGACAATGGGATGGGAGATGAGAAAATTATTGCGATTCCCTATAATGACCCGACTTACAACTGCTATACGGATGTAGCCCAGTTGCCTAAGCATATTTTTGAAGAAATCCGTCACTTTTTCACTGTATATAAAGATTTGGAAGGCAAGGAAACAGCGGTTAAGGAATTTGGTGGTCCTTATGAAGCGGTAGAAATTATTGACAAGTGTATTAAGAATTATAATGAGAAGTTTGGAATAAAAATGGAAAAAAGATGGTAAACAACAGGCTTTTGCTTAAGGCATACAGAACAGGAGGACGAAGGTATGGTTACCAATGATGCAACAATCGTTAAGATTAAGCACAAACTGATTTGTGAGGCAGCAAAACTGGCATTTGCCGGGGAATTCGATGAAAAAAAGGATACCCTTCCCTATTTGCTGATTCCGGGACCGCAGCCCCAGTATCGCTGTTGCATTTACAAGGAGCGGGAAGTTGTCAGAGAACGAGCCCGGCTGGTAGAGAACAAATATGCGGGAGAAAAGGATAACGGTCTTGTAATTCAGGTAATTAAGGCTGCATGTGAAGGCTGTCCCATTTCCCGGTATGTAGTGACGGACAATTGCCAGAAGTGTATGGGAAAGGCGTGCCAGTCTTCCTGTAATTTTGGTGCCATTAGTATTGGACGCAGCCGCGCCTACATTGACCCGGGTAAATGCCGGGAATGTGGAAAGTGTGCAGCGGCTTGTCCTTATAATGCCATTGCAGATTTGATTCGCCCTTGTAAGCGGAATTGTCCGGTGGATGCGATTACAATGGATGAGCATGGTATTTGTACCATTGACGAGAGTAAATGCATTCAGTGTGGAAAGTGTATTCACAGTTGTCCTTTTGGAGCCATTTCCTCTAAGACTTTTGTGATTGATATTATTCGTGACATTCGTGCAGGCAAAAAGGTAGTTGCAATGCTGGCTCCGGCTACAGAGGGACAGTTTGGATCGGATATTACCATGTCCAGTTGGCGTACTGCTCTGAAAAAGATTGGATTCTACGATATGGTAGAAGTGGGACTGGGCGGAGACATGACGGCAAACGCAGAGGCAGAGGAATGGCTGGAAGCCCATGAAGAAGGTAAGAAAATGACGACTTCCTGCTGTCCGGCTTTTGTGAGTATGATTGAGAAGCATTACCCGGAATTAAGGGATTCGATTTCTACTACAGTTTCTCCTATGTGTGCTGTCTCCCGTATGCTGAAGGCACAGGATCCGGATGTGCGGACTGTGTTTATTGGTCCCTGTATTGCGAAAAAAGCAGAAGTGGCAGATTCCCGTATTGAAGGAAATGCGGATTATGCTTTGACCTACGGCGAAATCCGGGCGATGCTTAGGGCAAAGGATGTAGAACTGGAGCCGGAAGAGAATGACACCCAGCAGGCCAGTGTATTTGGTAAACGGTTTGGCAATGGCGGTGGTGTTGCGAAAGCAGTTCTGGAGTGTATGGAAGAAAAAGGTGTGGATACATCCGTATTTGATGTGTGCGTGTGTGATGGCGCAGATGAATGTAAAAAAGCACTGTTGCTGATGAAACTGGGCAAACTTCCTCAGGATTTTGTGGAAGGAATGGCTTGTACCGGTGGATGTGTCGGTGGACCAAGCCGGCATAATGACATTGCACCTTCCAGAAAATCAAGAGATACTCTGATTGGACAGGCGGATGACAGAACCGTAGAAGAGAACCTGAAACAGTATGACATGGAGAGTTTTTCCATGCATCGGTAAGGGAGAAAAAAGATGAACAAAGTTCTTTAAATAATATAAAAATCAGAGAGCATCTGAGACAGGGTGAAAGTGGAGAAGACAGGAATAGGCAGGTTTTCTCCATTTTTTGCATAGAGAACAGAGGCAACTGGTTATAGTAGAAACGGAGTGATACAACCATGAAGGTAGTTTTGTACAAATTGGTAGAAATTATTGCAATTATACATGAGAAGATTATGGGACTGAACGATGCTCATGCTGCAGCCTTTACGGACAAGGAATTGCATTTCCTTGTGATGGGGGTGTTGGGAATGGGAATGATATTTGTCGTATACCCTCTGTTTAAAAAACTGGCTCAGTACAATCATGTTATGGTGATTGCCTGGATTTATGTGTTTACCCTGATTCTTGTGCTGGCTTTTGCGATTGAGATTGGACAGGGATTTACTGGAACCGGGAACATGGAATTTGGAGATATTGTTTTTGGCGTATTTGGTTTTTTTGTCATGTTTGCAGTGTTTGCAGTGATTCGTGGAATTTACCATGTGATTTGCCGTGCGCTGAAAAAATGGGATGAGAAAATTGAAAAGAGAAATGGATAGTGGAGTGAGATAAAATTGAAAAACTCACATTATTTTAATATGAGAAAGATATACTGTAGTTCAGGCTATGCATGGAAGGAGAAAACGATGTTACATATTGCAGGAAAACGAATGAAGGCAGTGATGTTAACTGCCATGTTGTTGGTGAGTCTGGTGGGGAGTCCAATGCTGTTGACGACAGGAGCGAAGACAGAGCAGACATCCCAGGGAGAAATTGACCCGGGAAGTAAGCGTTTGCAGGGAGACATACCGGATTCCTTTTACAGTGATGCAGATACTTTATTTCAATCAAAGAAAGTTGATGCCAGTGCGAATCCTTATACGGGCAGTGTATATACCCATAATTCGGCATTTGACAACACTCCGATAGTAAATGGAATTGATGTTTCCCAGTTCAACACTATCACGGACTGGAATGCGGTGAAGAATGCCGGGATTGAGTTTGTTATTGTAAGAGCGGCTTACCGCGCTGCAGTGTCGGGTAATCTTTTGAATGATTCGAATTACCAGAAGAATATAGAAGGAGCACTGGCGGCTGGACTGAAAGTGGGATTGTACATTTATTCCCAGGCGATTACTGAGGAGGAGGCGCGTCAGGAAGCGGATTATTTGTTGCAACATGTGGGAAGTTATACCATTTCCATGCCCTTGGTTCTGGACTATGAGTACTATTCTGAGACGGGACCTACCCACGGCAGACTGTGGGATGCCAATTTGAGCAAAGCCCAGGCGACAGCAGTTTGTAATGCCTTTTGCCAGAGAATTTTAGAGAATGGGTATACCCCTATGGTATATGCCAATGCCAATATGCTGACCAATCACTTGAACGCAGAGGAGATTAGCGCTTTGTACCCTGTCTGGATGGCAGCTTATACAACGAAATCTACTTATTCCGGGACCTATGAGTTCTGGCAGTATTCCAGCAAAGGTGCCGTACCAGGAATTACCGGAAATGTGGATATGAATTTCTGGTATACTAGCGATACAACCAAATATGAAACGCGGATGACGGTAAGCGGAGTCAGTGATATGACCTATACGGGACAAGCTCTGGTTCCAAGTTTTCAGGTGATGGTAGACGGTGTTTTGCTGACAGAAGGAGTGGATTATACCTATACCATTGAGAACAACATTGAGGTGGGAACTGCAACGCTGCGGATTCAGGGCTGCGGAAAATATGAGGGTTATAATAAGAATGTAACATTCCAGATTAAGGAGGCAAAGATTACCGGATTTGCAGTGGCAAAAACGACTAAAAACAGCGTTTCCCTGTCCTGGGATGATCTCCCCGGAACTGCTCATTATGAAGTATACCGAGGAACTGCCATCAATGGTACAGCAAAACTGGTGAAAACATTGAATTCAGATACGACGACTTATACCCAGAGCAAACTGACCAGTGGTAAGGAATACTACTATTATGTAAAGGCTGTATCGGTAATTAAC
>JAQXNR010000026.1 GCA_029098105.1 Lachnospiraceae bacterium | reverse complement strand
CGGATACCCAGTTTGTCATTTTGGGAACAGGAGATGAGCGTTACGAGAATATGTTCCGCTATTACCAGAGCATATATGGAGACAGGGTTTCTGCCAATATTTATTACTCTGATGAGCGGTCCCATAAGATTTATGCGGGTGTAGATGCCATGTTAGTGCCGAGCCGTTTTGAGCCATGTGGTCTGACTCAGTTGATGGCACTGCGTTATGGTACGGTTCCCATCGTCCGGGAAACAGGAGGATTGAAGGATACGGTATGGCCTTACAATGAATATGAGCAGACCGGTACTGGGTTTACCTTTACCAATTACAATGCCCATGAGATGTTGAACCAGATTAATTATGCCAAGCATGTATATTATGACCAGAGAGACAACTGGAACCGTATTATTGAGCGGGGAATGCAGGTTGACTGGTCATGGCAGAATTCCGCTAATATTTACCGGGATTTATACAATAGAATGTAGTGCCTAAGAACCTGTGTCAGGTATTTTGAGCAGAATATAAATAGGAAATAGTAATTTCTTATAAGATAAAAAAGATATACAATTTGTATGTCTTTTTTATTTTGTGTTTTCATTACCCAATTATTAATGTATAATATAGGTGATTGCAAGATTATTTTGCAATCACCTATGAATGCATAGAATGTAAGAAGGAGAAAGAATATGAAGATTGGTAAATCGAAAAGATTACTGGCATTTTTACTGTGTATGTGCGTCGGCAGTTCTCTGTGCGGGTGCAGTATTATAGACGAGCAGTGGGAAGTTGTGGAACAGTACCGCAAGGAAACCGCTACCACAGAGGAGAAGGCAAAGGAAGAGGTAACAACAACTGAGGCATTGCCGGAACAGAATGTGTTGGCAGATTTTATGAACTATGATGCAGATACGTTGGGAGAACGGATTGCGGTGCCAAATGGATATAAGAGGGTTGGAGAAACGAGTACTGTTACAACTACAACCGAACTGGCTACAACTACGGCGGTAGTTGGCACCACCCAGCAGAGTGGGACAGACAGTGCAGCGACAACAACTCAGGAAGCAACAACTCAGGAACGCCGTAATGATTCGGGAAACAGTTACAGTATAGAAGAGTTTATGCGCAGTCTCCCGGTGAAGAAACAAGATGACAAGGTGATGCTGTATAACGGAGAAGAGAAGAAAGAGCAGGACAGTTTTGCCGCGATTGTCAATCTTGCTCTGGACAGTAAAAATCTGCAGCAACGGGCAAGTTCTGTGATGCGCCTGTATGCGGAGTATTACTGGATGAATCAGAAATATGACAATATGAAATACCATCTGAACAATGGTTTTGAAATGGACTATGGAAAGTGGATTGAGGGTTACCGGATTACGGTGCAGAATAACACGGCAACATGGTATAACTATGGCAGTGCGGGGGATAATTATGACACCCTTCTGGCGTACCTGGAATACTATTTTTGCTATAGTGGTATGAGTAGTATGCTGGCGGAAAGCCATGAAGCAAATCCAGAGCAGATTTGCGTCGGTGATTATTTTACCGATGAAAAGAAGGAAAATGCGGCAATGGTCATTGATGTGGCGGAAAACGAAAAGGGTGAGCGTTGCTTCCTTCTGGCAGCAGGGGGAAGCCCGGGACAGGATATTGAAATTTTGAAAAATCCTGCCCATGAAGATCCCTGGTATTATGTCTCTGAGTTGAAAGACACGTTTTCCACGCCGGAGTTTGATTTGCAGAAAGCATCCTGCTACCATTTGACAACTCTGGACAGCCCTGCTACTGCCAGTGGTGATGCCAGTGGAAATGGGACAGCGGCAACCACGACCCAGGACGCTGTAACAAGCAGCAGTGAGAACGAGTAGTTATAGTTAATTGCGAAACTTAGATGATTCGTTATATAAATTGTGTTTATTATGTTACAAATTTCTTGTTTCGCAATTACCTAACAAGTAGTTAGAATAAAGGAGTAAGAAATGGCATTTGACGGAGTTGTCATATCCAATCTTGTATATGATCTGAATGAGAAACTGACTGGCGGCAGAATTTATAAAATTTACCAGCCGGAGGATGACGAATTATTATTGGTTGTAAAGAACGAGCGGGAGACTTACCGCTTGTTTCTTTCTGCTTCCCCTTCGCTGCCACTGGCTTATTTGGTGTCACGAAAAAAGGAGAATCCCATGACGGCACCGAATTTTTGCATGTTATTGCGAAAACATATACAAAACGGAAGAATTTTGTCCATTATGCAGCCGCGAATGGAGCGGATACTGGATATTACGGTGGAGCACTTAAATGAACTGGGGGATGTCTGTCAGAAACATTTGCTGGTGGAAATTATGGGAAAACACAGCAATATTATATTTTGTGATGAGAATTATAACATATTAGACAGCATGAAACACATCAGTATGCTGGTCAGTTCTGTTCGGGAAGTGCTACCAGGGAGGGAGTATGTTCTGCCACCTAATCAGGGAAAGTGTAATCCGATGACGGTCACTTTCCAGGAATTGGAAGAACAGGTATGTAAAAAACCGGTCAGTTGTCAGAAAGCGGTATATACCACATTGACGGGAATCAGTCCGTTACTGGCGGCGGAATTGTGTTATGAGGCAGGGATTGATGCGGATACATCCACTTCTGCCCTGACCCAGGAAAACGTAGCGCAACTTTATGTCTCGCTGCAAAAATTGTGTCAGCGTATGGAAAAGGGAGAATATACACCTCTGATTGTGTATGAGAAGGGAGTACCAGTAGAATTTTCTTCGGTTCCACTGACATCTTATGTTGAGCAGGAATGCCAGTATTTTGACAGCATTTCCGAAGTGCTGGAAACTTATTACGCACAGAAAAACCAGATTACGAAAATTCGACAGAAATCTTCTGAATTGCGTCATATTGTCACTACCGCCATTGAGCGGACTGCCCGGAAACTGGACTTGCAACAGAAGCAGTTGGCAGATACGCAGAAGCGGGAGCGGTATAAAATATATGGGGAACTGATTAACACATATGGTTATGGTGTAGAGCCGGGAGCAAAGTCATTTACGGCACTAAACTATTATACCAATGAGGAAATTACGATTCCTTTGGATGCCACTATGTCTCCAATGGAAAATGCGCAGAAATATTTTCAAAAATATAATAAACTGAAACGAACTTATGAGGCGTTGTCGGTTTTGACGGGAGAAACCCAGGCTGAACTGGACCATTTGCGGTCCATAAAAACTTCTTTGGACATGGCATTGCAGGAAAGTGACCTGACGGATATTAAGGAAGAACTGGTGGAATATGGCTATATGAAGCGTCATAACCGGGGAAAAAAGGAGCGGAGTGTGAAAAGCAAGCCGTTGCATTTTATTTCCTCTGACGGTTTTCACATGTATGTGGGAAAAAATAATTTCCAGAATGAAGAACTGACGTTTAAAGTTGCAAACACTGGAGATTGGTGGTTTCATGCTAATGATATTCCCGGGTCTCATGTGATTGTAAAAAAAGAGCAGGCGCAGGAAATACCGGATGCTACCTTTGAAGAGGCGGCAAGACTGGCTGCATATTTTTCTTCCGGGCGTACCGATTCCAAGGTAGAGGTGGATTATACGACCCGGGGCAATTTAAAAAAGCCGAACGGAGCGAAGCCGGGGTTTGTCATTTACCACACTAATTATTCCATTATTGCCGTTCCGGATATTACTGGAATCGAGCAGGTTCTATGAACAAAATGCAACTAATTTGCAAATTAGTCTTGACAGAGCAGTAAAATGTGTTATGATACTGAATGCAGGAAAATGCAAATTAGTTGCATTTTTATAATTGTGAGGTGACAGTAATGTGGCAGACTTTGATAGATGCTTTGAAGGATGCAGGAATGGACAGTTTGAAACTGATTCCTTTTTTGTTTCTGACCTATTTGGTAATGGAATATATAGAGCATAAAATGGGAGAGAAATCCAGGCAGACGATTCAGAAGTCCGGTGGGGCAGGACCAATTGTGGGAGGATTGCTGGGGGTTGTACCCCAGTGCGGCTTTTCTACGGTAGCATCCAATCTGTACGCAGGCCGGATTATTACCGTAGGTACGCTGCTCGCGGTGTTTCTTTCTACTTCCGATGAAATGCTTCCTATTTTTATTTCCGAAGCGGTTCCTCTGCCAACTGTAATAAAAATACTTGGAATAAAATGTCTGATTGCTATTGTGGCAGGTGTTCTGGTGGATTGTGTAGTTCGCCTGTTGTGGAAAAAACCGGCAGAGAACCGGATGAAAGATTTGTGTGAACAGGAGCATTGTCACTGCGAAAAGGGAATTTTTCGCTCTGCTTTCGTGCACACAGGGAAAATTACGTTGTTTCTTTTCCTTGTTTCCTTTGGATTGAATCTGGTCATTTGCACAGTGGGGGAGGATGCGCTGAAGCATTTTATAGGAGGACAGCCGGTGGTAGCTTCGTTTCTTGCTGGATTGGTGGGACTGATTCCCAATTGTGCGGCTTCCGTAGTGATTACTGAACTATATCTGGAACAGGTGATTTCTGTAGGAGCTATGTTTAGTGGACTTTTGGTCAGTGCTGGCGTAGGTTTGCTTGTATTATTCCGGGTGAATGACAATCTGAAAGAAAATTTAGGGATTCTCGCCACCCTTTATGGAATCGGGGTAGGTGCAGGAATTGTTTTGGAATTTGTGTTTGAAATTCTGAATTTTGTTTTATAATTTTATAAAAAAGGTTGACTTTTAGGGCAGTTCTGACGATACTATATATAGGAAAGTGGCGGCGCAAGGGATGGTGCCGGTTTTCTGGAACACGTTGGAATGCCCTTTTTGGGTATTGGTATGCAATTCAAGGAGGTATGCATATATGTCAGATTATGATTATTCTAGTAAGATGCAGGAGATTCGCCAGTCGAATGCACAGACGATATCTCAATATTTTTCACAACTTCCTGCCGCTTCTACAGTTGGTCAGAAGAGTGAGGCAAGTTCCCCTTTTTCCGGAGTGATTAGCAGTCTGGGAGATTATGGTTTGATGCGCAGTGGCAGTTATACGAAGTTGATGAAGGCGTATTATAACAATTTAACAGAGGCGAATGCAGATACGGTAACGGATTCTACCAGTAGTCTGGTGTTGAGTAAGAGCGATGCCAAGTCTTTGAAAGTAGCAGCAGATGGGTTGAATAACAGTTCTTTTGACAAGGTGACGAAGACTACGAAGGATGAGGAGACAGGCAAGGAGACGACCACAACAGATTATGACTGGGATACTTTGTATAAGAATGCCAGTGAATTTGTGAAGAGTTATAACGCAGTCATTGATTCCGTTTCGGAGTTAAGCAGTTCTGCAGTTTTGAAAACGGCAGTGCGTATGGTGAACCAGACGGCTTCCAGCAGTGATTTACTGAAGGATATTGGAATTCGCATTAACAATGACAATACTTTGTCGATTGATGAGGAGACCTTTAAAAAGGCGGATGTGAATAAGATTAAGACTCTGTTTAAAGGGCAGAATTCTTATGCTTCCAAGGTAGCGACAAAGGCAACCGCAATTTATAATATGTCTGCGAATGCGGCATTGACCCAGGCGACTGGTGGCAGTCGGATATATACTCAGGCTGGGAATTATTCGGACATTACGACCAGTACGTTATATGACAGTTTATTGTAGTTTGAGATTCTGAAGAAAGGATGAGATTATGTCTTTACAATTAGGAGCCATGGAGGGCGTGCGTGAAAACTTACTGCGCAAGACGGCAGAAAACCGAAGCAAACAGCTCTCTTCTGGGAATTCCTATGAGGAGACAATCACATCGGTTTTGGACAAAATAAGCAAAGGACAGAGTGCCGGAACTTCTTCTGGGGCAGATTTGCTCCGCAAAATAACAAATGAAGAGAACGGTAGTTCCAATGTGGCACAGTTGCTGGCGGGCAGTTCTGACTATACAAAAAAGGCAGCACTGGCAGACCAGGTGAAAAGTTTTGTTCAGGATATGCAGGTTCTGGCAAAGCAGGGAGAAGGCTCGCTCTTTATTAAGAGTAAAGCGGTTACTTTGGAAGCCCAGGAGGCTTTTGATTTAAGTTGCACTGCGGATGGTCCCTCTTTTTCCCTGGAGGTGAAACAGTTGGCACAGAGCCAGAAAAATGTGGGCTGTGATGTGGAACTGGCAGCGGACAGCGGCTTTTTGGTAGGACGGAAGTATTTTGATTTTACGATAGATGGCAAGACGACTTCCCTCGTCATAAAGGTCTCAGAGGGAGACACAGCAAAAGACGTGATGACAAAATTAGTGAGTGCTGTGAATCGTGCCGATTGTGGCGTGACTGCCCAGTTGGTGTCTTCACAAACAGAACCTGGGAAAGGACACATTGAGATTACCTGCAATGGGACAGGAGCGCCAATCAAAGGTGAGGACAAGGTGTTTTATTTTACCAACCAGTCTCAGGAGGATGTGGTAGCGCAATTTGGACTGAATGAGATGCAGCAGGAAGGAAAGGATGCCATTTTTAATTTCAATCACGCGCAGGAGGATACGACGTATATGTATAACTCTGCCTTGATTGATGGAACAGTTAGTGTGGAGTTTAAGAAAGTGACAGACGGTCCGGTAGAAGTTTCTTTTGACTATGATTATGATTCTCTTTCCCAGGCACTGGAAAACTATGTTACGGCATATAATAATTTGAAAAAAGCAGTGCAAAAGAGTGATTACAAGACGGTGGAGAATTATTTTTCCCAGATTGTCAAGGAGACGAAGAGCAGCAAAGAAACATTGGCCAGTCTGGGAATTACTGTAGAAGCAGGAGGAACATTGCAGTATAACAGTGGATTTTTATACCAGACGGATATGGCAGAGTTGAAGAGTCTTTTGAATGACAGTGAAACGGGCTATGCTTCGCGGATTCAGGGTAAGGCAGAGAACTTGAGTAAGTATATGGACCGATTGACAGGAAAAACAAAAAAATACTATGGATTACGGGCGAAGAAAAGCAATGCTCACCTGAGACAGTTGCTGAATTCATAGAAGAGTAGAAGGCAGTGAAAATTCACTGCCTTTTGTACGGAAAGTCCCTCCGGGGCATAGAGAAGGAGGAAAAAAGTGAAGGTTGTCAGGGCAGTTTTGCGTTTGTTTTTTATTGCAGTTTTGATTGGATGCGTTGGCATAGAGGCTTATATACATGGTGCCTTTGATTTTTTGGAGGAACTGGATACGGTTTCTTCCGTTTCTGAGTTGACCCAGTATGTGAATGAAGAATTGAAAAAAGGCGCCGGGCAATTTGATATTTATACGGATTCTCTGAGTGAGGAACAGATTAAAAGTGTAAACCGGAATATGGATGGCTTTTTTGGGTCGGTGGATACCTATACCATTTTAGGAAAGAAATCGAATGGAAAAATGAAGGTGCGTATGAAACTAAAAGTTTCGGATAACCTGTATGTATGGAAGCAGCTTGAGGGAACCCAAAAGGGAGCCATGCCGGAAAAAGCCCAATTATTATATGAGAAAGTGGAGCAGATACTGGCAAATGAAATTCAACCGGGCATGTCAGATTTTGAAAAGGAAAAGGCAATACATGACTATATTGTAACGAATTGTGCTTTTGCAGAGGGCTATTCCAGTATGGAGCGTTCTGAAAATGAGGATGTGTATAAGGCGTATGGAGCCCTGGTGAATGGGTCAGCGGTCTGTAACGGTTATGCGGAGGCAATGTATTTGCTGATGTATGCCTGCGGTGTGGAATGCAGGATGGTGATTGGAACAGCAGATGGGTCGGACCATGCATGGAATATGGTAAATATGGAGGATGGCTGGTATCAGGTTGATGTTACATGGGATGATCCTACGCCAGACAGGAAAGGGTATGTGCAGTATGATTATTTTAATCTTACTGACAATGCTATGGGTGTGAGCCATCAGTGGTCAAAAGAGGGTTACCCGGTCTGCGAAAAGCAGACCTATAACTATTTTTCTTACTACGACCGGATTTGCAATAGTTATGAAGAGTTTCAAAATAAAATAAATGGGATGATTTCCCAAAAAAAGAAACGGATTACTATGCTGGTGGAAAATTACGACGCAGGAAAGTATGATATGTCCTTTGTGGTAGACCAACATTTGAACATAAAAAAAGCGAGTTATAGTACAAGTGAATCTGCCATGGGTACGGTAGTGACCTTGACAGTGACTTATTAATGGCAAAAGAAGGAGTGGACACAGATGAAAGAGAATTTTTTGAAGGAATTGGGTGATGCTTTACAGGGACAGGTTCCGGCTTCTGTATATCAGGACACGATGCGATATTATACCCAGTATATAGATGAGGAAATTCGCAAGGGCAGAAGTGAGAAGGAAGTTGTGGAGAGTCTGGGAAGTGGACGGATTCTTGCCAAAACTGTGATTGACACTCAGGGTAAATCTCAGGGTGCAGGATATACTTACAATACGCAACAAGGAAGTTCCCAGAATCGTGCACAGACCGAGAAACAGGTACCTTTTGCTACCAAGGCAAAAGGCATTGCGGTTATTGTTGCGGTTCTTGTAGTGGTAGTTGCTCTGGCAGGGATTGTCATCCATATTGTATGGGCATTATTGCCATTGATTCTCATTGTAGCCTTGATTGTATGGCTTGTAAAAAGAATTTAATTCATAAAAATGGTTAGAGAATTTTAGAGGGAATATGGGGAAAATAAGAATAAAATAAAAAAAAGAGTTGACAAGTTTTTCAATTTATAATATACTAGCAAAGTGCTGTTGAGAGACAGAGATGGAATCTTAGCTCAGCTGGGAGAGCATCTGCCTTACAAGCAGAGGGTCACAGGTTCGAGCCCTGTAGGTTCCATTTGGCGTAAGCCAATTCTATAACAGATGGCGGAATAGCTCAGTTGGCTAGAGCATACGGTTCATACCCGTAGTGTCGAGAGTTCAAATCTCCCTTCCGCTATTATTTAAGCCTTGAAAACTTGTGTTTTCAAGGCTTTTTGCATAGTAAATAACAAATATCGGAAGAATACAAGGTTTATGGTGGAAAGAGACTAGCTGAACTGGAAAGGAGAGACGAAAAGATGCGGATAGGAAATGGCTATGATGTACACAGACTGGTGGAAAACCGGGATTTAATACTGGGGGGAGTGAAAATTCCCTATGAGAAAGGACTTTTGGGGCATTCTGATGCAGATGTCCTGTTACATGCGATTATGGATGCCCTGTTAGGAGCGGCGGCGCTGGGGGATATTGGAAGGCATTTCCCGGACAATGACCCGGCATATAAAGGAGCAGACAGTATGAAACTGTTGGAACGGGTGAAAGAATTGCTGGAGCAGCATATGTATGTAGTGGGAAATGTGGATGCCACCATCATTGCCCAGAAACCGAAAATGGCGCAGTATATTCCTACTATGATTGAGAATGTTGCCCGTGTTCTGGATGTGGATCCGGGGCAGATTAACATAAAAGCAACCACAGAGGAACATCTGGGATTTACCGGAGAGGGATTGGGAATCAGTGCCAGTGCAGTGTGCATTCTGGAATCCATTGAGGAGGCAAGCCGGGATGTGACTTTTTCAGCTGCCCAGCCAGACTGTGAGAGTTGTTGCGGTTGCAGAAAGCAGGAGGCAGAGTAAGACATGTTAGAGTTTGAACCGTATCAGGCGAGACATTTACAAAGAGCAAAGCAATATTTGGCATTGCGTCCAGTGGAGAACTGCGAAGGGCAGCTTCCCTGTGGATATATGTGGGGAATTTATTACAAATCCCAGATTGCTTTTGATGACATCGCGGTATACCTGATAGAGGAGTACCATGGAACAACCTGTGCGTGGATTCCCCGGTGTCGGCTGGAAAATATGAAAGAGGCAGTGCTGAGATTGCTTTCTTATTATGAGACGGTAAAGAAAGAACCAATGAATATTTTTGGTGTGGATGAAGAAGCAGCGAATGAACTGGACGAAGATTTCAGAGAGCAGCACGGTCTTTTGCTAGAGGAGTTACAAGACGCTGCGGATTATATTTACGATGCCGAAAAAATGCGTTCTTTAAGTGGAAAAAAACTGCATAAGAAGAAAAACCATCTGAATGCTTTTTTAAAAAACTATGAAGGTCGCTATGAATATAGAAGACTATTCCCGGAGCAGAGAGAAGAGATTTTGTCTTTTTTTGAGTACTGGAATCAGTTGAAGCCAAGGGAAGACGAGGAACATACTCTGTATTATGAGATGGAAGGTTTGAAACGGATTCTTTCCGACTTTGCTCTACTGGATGTGAAAATGGGAGGAATTTATATTGATGGCAGACTCAGTGCATTTGCTTTAGGAAGTTATAATGAGGCATTGCAGATTGCTTATGTCCATATGGAAAAAGCGATTGCCGATATTAGAGGGTTATACCCTATGATTAACCGGGAATTTCTGGTGCAGGAATACCCTGAGGCAAAACTGGTAAACCGGGAGGATGACATGGGAATGGAGCATTTACGCCGGGCAAAGCAGTCTTACTACCCATTAAAAATGGGACGGAAATTCCGCTTGTACCAGAAATAGCAGACAGAGAAGAATAAAAAAGGATGATACAGTATGGCAGAAATTGTATTTTGCCGGGACAAACATAAATATCAGGAGCAGATGCGGCAACTTTGGGTGGACGCCTTTGAGGACCCCAAGGCATATTTGGATTATTATTTTGGTGAAAGGATTCAGAGCAGCCAGGTCATGCTGGCAGTGGAAGCAAGGACAGAGGAACTGCTCTGTATGATGCACGTCAATCCCATTCATGGGGTGATTCAGGGAAAGACGGTAGAATTTCCTTATATTGTAGGAGTTGCCACCCGACGGAACTGGCAGCGGCGGGGCTTGATGCGCCAGTGTATGCAGCGGGTGCTGAAAGACCTTCGCGGGCAGGGTTATACTTTTGTGGTGTTGATGGCAGAGAGGGAAGAGTATTATAAAGATTTTGGGTTTACTACAATATTTCGCCAGTCCTATGATGTCATTGCGACTGCACCGATACAAGGACCACAGAGGGAGAAGAAAATAGGTAAGATTCGTCTTACTCCCCTTACAAAAGAATGGATGAAACCGGCCCAGATATTTGCTCAAAACTACCTTCGTCGGAACTATGACATTTTTGTAGAGCATGACCAGGCTTATTTAGAGAGAATGTGCCGGGAATATGGATGTCAGAGTGGTGGTGTGGCATTGGCAGTGGAACAGGAGAAGGTAAAAGGGATTTTGTTCTATGCTTGTGAACAGGGAAAAGTTATTGTGCAGGAATACTTAAGTGATTTGAACAGAGAACAGTTGTATTCATTGCTGCTTTTCTGGTTGGGAAGAAAGCCGGTCAAAATGCTGGAGGGACAGCCTTTTTGGGATAGCGGGTATTTGCCTGCTTTGATGGGCAGAACACTCAGCGGAGAAGAAACGGTC
>JAQXNR010000025.1 GCA_029098105.1 Lachnospiraceae bacterium | reverse complement strand
CTGTCATCTGTATTTTCATGTCCTTGTACTTATCTGGTGTTCTCATTAAACTTTCATAAGTAATATCTTTTCTATAATCACTCGGATTAAATTCCTCCTTAACTTCCTCTTCTTCTGTATTTTTCTCTGTCGACTGAGTTTCTGTTGTTGCTTCACCTGTAACCTCTTCCGTAGTTGCTACTTCTGTAGTTATTTCCTGAGTTGTTGATTCTCCTGAATCTGAGCCAATAACAACCATCGCCAGAAAAAAGAGTACAAATGATAGCATCGACATTACAAGCCCCACTTTTGCCTTAGTTTGTTTCCTGCTTTTGTCTCTCATGGCAATACATGCAAACACAATTCCTAATATTTCAGGAATAACTAACAGTCCACATGAAAAAATAGAAATTACGCCACACACCAGCGCTACCGTTGCCATTTTAGACTGATTTTCTTTCTCTTCCATCTCTTTCCCTCCTTTTTCTCCCACCTTAGCACTCCCCGCCTTCCTGCACCAGCCCCCTCGTCACCATCAACCAAAATTCTGTCACCAACGACAGATTTCTCTCCATTCCCTCTCTTTCCTATTTCCCCTTCTCAGTAGCAGAAAACTCATTGTTGATTTTTTTCGAATTATGAAATATATTTATACTATATACGACATCTCATTCGTTTTCGGGGAGGACTTTACATATGAAAAGCAAAAATCATACATTACATATTCTGTTTCTACTTTGCATTTCCATATTCTGTCTGTTTTCCTGTTTCTTTCTCCCCATTGATGCCGCATCCAACATAAATACTTCTACCGATGGCAGCACTACGGAAAACTTGGACGGAACCATTACCATCAATAATATTACCTACCGCCAGCGCCCGGATGGTTACTATGACGTGATTGCCTGCGACAAGGACACTCCTTATGATGAGGAAGGACATACTTTTGAAACCTACTCTTTATGTTTTGAAAAAAATGATATAACAAAAGCCTTTCCCGGCGAAGTAGAAGAACATCCTTGTAATTATGTTGCTTCCATTGCAGATGAGGTATTTCGCGATACTACTTTTTTTTCCATCTACCTTTATGGAGGCATTGAGATTGGTTCCCATGCTTTCGAAAACACTACTGTAACCGGGTTCTACACATGGGAAGAAGACACCCCCCTTGGCGTGTTTGTAGGAAGCGACAATACTTCCATCGGTGACTATGCCTTTTACGGTGCCACCTTCACCAATGAAGTGAGAATCACAGCCTCTTCCATTGGGGACTATGCCTTTGCCAACACCAATCTGACCAATGTAACACTCCCCGACCAGTTAGTCTCCCTTGGTACAATGGCATTCCCCAACGTAGAAAGTTTAACCATCACTATTCCTAATACCATTACCAATATTACAGATTTCCATCTGGAATCTTATACAAACATAACCTTTTATGTTTCGAATACCAATCCTGCCTACACCCAGTTAGAAGAATTGGGATTAAAAACCGAGGTTTCCACCGCAGCCCCCCAAACTCCTTCTAATAGCACGCAATCTCCCCCCAGCACACAATCCCCTTCTACCACAACCGCTGCGCCCATGCCGGAGACTACAACACTATCTCCAACTACAACAACCACTTCGGCAACTACCCAGACTGCGGCCCAAACTACCAACGTACCCCAGTCCTCCAAAAGCAAACTCATAACCTGTAAAAATGCCGTATACAAAATTACCGGAACTTCCACCGTTTCCTTTTTGCGCCCTACCAAAAAAAACGTAACCAATCTTACCATTCCTGCCCAGATTAAAGTAAAAGGAAAGACTTACAAAGTCACCCGGATAGCGGACAAGGCATGTTTCAAATACACCAAATTGAAACAAGTAACCCTTGGAAAAAATATAACAAAAGTCGGCAACTCTGCCTTTGCCCAGTGCCGCGCGCTCAGAACAATTACCTTCGGCGCAAATGTGAAAACATTGGGGAAACGGGTGCTATATAAAGATACCAAATTAAAGAAAATAAAATTCAAAAGTAAAAAACTAAAATCCATCGGAAAAGGAACCTTTTTCCAGATTCCCAAATCTGTGAACATCGAGGTTCCCACCAGCAAAGTGTCACACTACATTAAGTTAATCAACAAAGCGAAATAAAACAGGGAGGGAAACTATGTTAAACATTGGTATTTGCGACAGTGATTCTTCTTTTATAGAACAACTTTACAATTCCTTAGACGAGTGTATGAAGTTTCTCCACAGCGATTGGAATGTCAGTCGTTTTCTCAATGTCAGAGACTTCCAAAGCGCAGTGAAAACCGGAGCATTTCAAGGCACACTGCTCTTTGCTGACCCCTCGCTAAAAGATGAAAGCAACAACAGTCTTGCCACATACATCAGCCAGTTCTGTCCCCAGATAGATGCTATTTTTGTAACTTCTACGCCGGATTTAGTATTTGATTACAGTCCCTCAAACATCTACGGCTGGCTGTCAAAACCGTTGGACCCAAACCAGTTGCAACGGCTTCTCTCCCAGTATATGAATCAGCGCCCCATAGACTGTCACTGCCTGAATATCACAATCAACGCAGACAATTACAGTATTCCCCTGCATTCCATACGTTACATCGAAAGTCGCAAACGGCAGGTGATTGTACATACAGCAAATCAGGATTACGAATATTACCAGACATTGCAACAGTTGGAACAGGATTTGGCACCTCATGGTTTTCTCCGCTGCCACAAAAGTTATTTGGTTCCTATATCTGGAATTACCCGTTACACCGCCACCACCCTTTATTTGGGAACCGTTACAATTCCAATTGGTCGCGCCTATAAAGACCAAGTAAAACAGCGAACCGATGCTGCCCTGCCCACAGGAGCCCTAATCTGTATGCAAGGCATCTATGCAGGAGCCATTACCCACCTCTGTGCCAACCAGGTCATTGTAATCGGAAGGGACGGGGAATGTGCAGACTTTGTGCTCAACTTTCCACAAATCAGCCGCATCCACTGCGAACTTCTCTACGATGCCCAAAAACGCCAATACCAGATTACAGACTACTCGACCAATGGCACTTTTACCGACAAAGGGAACCGGCTTGCCAAAGGAGAACCATACCTGTTAAAACCCGGTTCCAAACTTTACTTTGCAGACAGACAACTCATTTACCAATTGGGATAACAAATCACAACAAGGAGACTCAATATGAAACTCAAAAAATGTAAAAACAATCATTACTACGATGGAAATAAATTCCCTTCCTGCCCTCACTGCATTAACCAGAAAGCCGCTCCCCGTTTCTCCGGCATATTAGGATTACAGCAAAAAAAGATTCCCACAAAATCCCCTCTGCTCTCTGAGGAAATCCATTACCCTGCTCTTTCCCAAAATAACACAGTCGGATGGCTCGTCTGTCTGAGCGGACAAATGAAAGGTGAGAGTTTCTCTTTACGGGAAGGAGAAAACCGAATCGGTCGCAGTTCCAACATGGATGTTTCCCTTTTTAAAGAGCCTTCCATTTCCCGGGACACCCACGCCATCATTAGTTACTCCTCCGACCAGAATCAGTTCACCCTTTCTGCTCCCAACTATTCTGCTGCCCTCTGCTGCAATGGTGTTCCTCTAAAAGAGCCCTGTTTTCTCTCTTCAAAAGACCAGTTACAACTGGGAAACTGCCGGCTTCTCTTTGTCCCTTTGTGTGATGAAACGTTTAACTGGAAACAATACGAATAACCGGAGGCGCTTATGAAACCAGAATTTCCAAATGAATCCCTTCATTCCTCCCACACACTGATTCCTGGCACTATACTGAACCAGTGCTACCACATTGATTCCGTACTAGGTGAAGGTGGCTTCGGCATTACTTATGCCGCCCATCACATTCAGACAGGAGAAAAAACAGCCATTAAAGAATTCTTCCCCGCCGGTCTTGTAACCCGGGAATACCAGAATGGAATCCCCTTTGTTTCCCACTTTCAAGGGCAACTGGAAGAAACGTTTAAAAAAGGATTGAAACGTTTTTTGAACGAGGCTTCCTCTCTGCAGACGTTCCACAATCTGCCCAATCTGGTTTCCGTACAAAATGTATTTGAGGAAAACGGCACTGCCTACTTTGTTATGGAATATATCGAAGGCGTGACACTGAAAGAATTCATAGACCAAAACGGTCCGCTTTCCTTTGATGACTTATTTCCCCTAATGATTCCCGTATTGGAAGCACTCGTGCAGATTCATAAAAAAGGAATTGTACACCGGGACATCAGTCCGGACAATCTGATGCTCTCCAGCAATAACCTTCTCTACCTCATTGATTTTGGCGCCTCCAGTCTGGAAAACCCAAACGAAACCAAAACGATGACCGTAATACTGAAAGCCGGCTACGCCCCTCCTGAGCAATATCTTTCAGACGGGAAAATCGGTGCCTGGACGGACGTATATGGAATCTGTGCCACGATGTATACGGCACTTACCGGAACCGCTCCCCAGGAAGCCATCCGCCGCATTCAAAATGACACTTTAACCCCTCCCTACCCGGTTGCTGCCATACGCCAATGGCAATCGGACGCTTTGATGAAAGGATTGGCACTGGACGTTTCTGCCCGGTTTCGCAATGTAGAAAAACTTTATGATGCCCTTACCGTTCCTCCCTCTCTAAAAGAGGCGGTAACCGTAACGATGGATTCTGCTGCAGTAGAAAAAAAAGACAAAAAAAGAAAGGGGAAATTCCCCTTTCCTGAACTTTTTTCAAAAATAATCGTTCTTGTTGCCCTTAGCGGTCTCGTTCTGGTATTGTATGCCACTGGCAGATTTCCTGTAGTTTCTAATCCCACTCCGGAATCCGGCAACCATTCCAATACATCGGAATCCGTGACCAGCGAAACAACCCAGAGCACCACTTCCAACGACGAAATACTGACTATGATTAACATGGTAAACCGTCCACTGAAAGATGCAAAAACCGCATTAAGCGAATTGGATTCTTCCATAACCGTAAAAGTGCAAAAAGAATACGACAAGAATCACAATAAAGGCATTGTCACTGCCCAGAGCATTGCGGAGCAGACACAGTTTACCCGGGGACAAATTACCCAGATTATACTGACCGTCAGCAAGGGAACAAAACCCGAAACAGCAACTACTACTTCCGCTCCTCCCAGCACCAGAACCACACGTTCTGCCGCTACCACTGCTGCACCAAAAAGCACTAGTAATACCACAGACGAAGGTTACAAGGTGAATGGTACTTCCGAGACAAAGGAAAGCACAAAAAGCAAATCCTCCAAACAAGACTATACCACGATTCACTTAGATTGAACGTTTTCCTCAATCACAGAAACTGCCTTTTGCAACTGGTTATCCTTCTCCTTACTGTACTCTTCACCGTCCTGTTCCTCTGCATCATACTCCACCGTCACATCCGGTTCGATTCCTCTTTCGTGAATGCACACACCGTTGGGAGTAAAATACTTGGAAACCGTCAGTTTCACAGCGGAACCATCCTTTAGCGGGTACACCTTCTGTACAATTCCTTTTCCGAAGGTAGTCGTTCCTACAATCGTACCAATTTCATAATCTTTAATCGCGCCGGTAAAAATCTCCGCTGCGCTGGCGCTGTTGCCATTTACCAAAACAACCAGCGGCTTTTTAAATTCGTGGGTACCATCGCTAGTATAGGTATCCCCTTTTCCATTTTTGTCCTCTGTGTATACAATCGTTCCTTTTGGAAGCATATTTTGAAGCATCTCTACCACGCTTCCCAAAACGCCGCCCGGATTGTCCCGTACATCTACAATCAGACCTTTTTCACCCTGCTCCTCTAAGTCCTCCAATGCTTCCATATACTGTTGCGGAGTGACTACATCAAACTCCGAAATCTTAATATAGCCAATGTCCCCTTCCAGCATTTCATAGGAAATGGTAGGAACATCCACACTTCTTCGCTCTACAGTGTAAGTGTATTCCTGATTGTCAGACGTCCGCATCACCGTTACATCTACCGTCGTGCCTTCCTCTCCTCGAATCTCGCCGACCACATTGTCCAAATCCTGCCCCTTGATGTCTTTGCCATTGACCTCAACAATATAATCATCCTTTCGAATTCCCTCGGAATATGCCGGTCCATTTTCAAAGGCTTCTATGACCTTAATATATCCGGTATCCGTATCCTGTCTTACACTGACACCAATACCCACATAGGAACCTTGCGTCTCCTCCTGCAGTTTCTGGTATTCCTCTTCTGTAAAATATACAGAATAAGGGTCATCCAATCCTTTCATGATACCTTTATAGACATTTTCTTCTATGTTTTTCTCATCTACTTCATTCAAATAATAGGTATCAATAATATCATTGATTTTGTCTGCCTTGTCTTCGATTTTTTCCAGAGTGCTCTGCTTTCCAAAAGAACAGCCTGCTGAAAATGCCAATACCACAGCCAAAGCACATACAATGCAAAAACAATTTTTCCAGTTCCGTTTTACAAATTTTCTCATTGCTTTTCCCGCTTTCGTTTTTATTATACCAGTTCTATTTTATGAGTTAGGCAGAGATTCTATTCCCGTCACCCATCTGATTTACCATTTATTCACTGTCAGGGTCACTGTCATCCTTCAAATCACTACTCTTCTTTCCATTGTCTCCACTGTCGTCTGCCTCTGTTGTATACTGGGACGTATCGCTCTCCTGTTCCTCTGTCGTCGGAGTAACCGTATCCACATCATTAGTATCCGGAACCGCATCCTCAGAGTAATCTGCATCATCACTGCTCTTTGTACTCTTTAGATAAGGAATCGGATTCACATAGGTTCCATTCCGCCTCACGCCAAAATGGCAGTGAGGACCGGTAGACCATCCCGTAGAACCACCAAGGGCAATCTTCTGCCCCCGTTTCACTTTGTCGCCAACAGAAACCAGCAATTTGGAGTTATGCATATACACCGTACACAAACCGCCACCATGATTGATGAGCACATAATTTCCTGCACTGCTACTGTATGTAGCAACCGCAACCACGCCGTCTGCTCCGGCATAAATACCACAACCGTTAGGAATCGCAATATCGATTCCCCCATGTAAGCGGCGACTTCCGGTCAATGGATGTATACGATAACCAAACCGAGAAGTAATCTGGTAATGTCCCGGTACCGGCCACAAAAACTTGCCCCCTGTATATTCTGAGGGCAGTTCTGCATACATCTCATCGGAATCATCCAGGTACGCTGCCTCTGCTGCCGCAATTTCCTGTTCCTGTTCTTTCTCCGCTTCCTCGTAGGACTGAATCAGGTTACCAGCCGCCTTTATATTGTTATTGTAAGTCTCCAATTCTTCTGACTTGTCTGCAATCAGAGCATCTACCGTTTCTTTTTCCGTTTCCAGGTCGAGTGTAATCTGTGCCAGTTCCTGCTGTTTCTGGGAAATATAATTCTCCTTTTCGGAAATAGCAGTCAACGCATCCCGGTAATCTGCCAGCAACTTGCTGTCATATTGTTGAATCATGGATGCCACAGAAGAACGGTTTAACATGTCACCGAAAGAAGTAGAACCAGCCAGAGCATCCATAAATGAATAATTTCCATGCTCATACAAATAGCGGATTCGCATTTTCATGGAAGAATACTGCTGTTGCTCCGTTCTCTGGTCCTGCTCCAGTTCCTTCTGCACTTTCTCCAGATTTTCCTGAATACCACTTTGCTGCTGCCGCATATTTACCAGGTCATCCTCCAGTTCCAGCAATTTTTTATCCAATTCATCAATATATTTTACAACATCCCCTTTAAGATTCTGAAAATCCACCAGAAGGTCTTTAGCCGTTTCTTTGCTGGATTTGATATTGTCCAGATTCTTCCGCATATCCTTTACACTCTGAGTTGTAGCCTCCTCTTGCGCATCATCCTCCTCGGCCTGTATCTTAGAAGTGTAAATCCGGTCTCCCGTGGAAAAACAGACAAAAAATCCCACGCAAAAAACAACCGTCAGAGCAATATATAGAATTTTTCTATGTTTCATGCAAATGCCCCATTTCTATCACTATAATCTTTTATACCTGCAAGTGCTTACGCACAGTAAAGAGACTTCCCAATAATCCGATGCCAATTCCCAAAACCAGACAAATTGGTACAAGGTAGGCAAAAATATGTCCCGCACTCATCAACTGCAGCCAGGAAGCCATCGTTGCCAAATCATTCTCCACCAAATGCAACAGTAACTGGTACAATCCAAACAACAAGAGCAGTGGAATGACTGCACCGGTAAATCCAATCACAACTCCCTCTACAATAAAAGGTCCCCTTATAAACTGGCTGGTCGCACCGATTAGACGCATAATCGCAATCTCCTCCCGACGCACCGAAATTGCCACTACAACCGTATTGCTAATAAGAAATATGGAAACGAGAAGCAAAATCACAATCAGAGAAATCGAAGCTACACTTATAATGCGATTCAATTTATTGAGACTTTCCATCGTAGCCTGAGGACTATTTACATAACGAACCCCGGTAATTGCCTGCAAATACTTTGTAATGGTCTCCTGGTCCCGAATGCTTTTCAAGGTAACTACATAGGAATCGGAATCCCCCAGCGGGTTGTCCTCCCCAAAACTTGCCAGCAAATCTTCATCATCTGCATAGTATTCCTTTGCAAATTCTGCCCATGCATCATCCGCCGACTTGTACTTGGCACTTGCCACCTCTTTTCTGGCGGAAATATCCCTTCCAATCTCTGCAATCCGTTCCGGCGTCACGTCCGAATTAAAATATACAGAAATGGTAACCGTAGATTCCGCACTACTCACAATATGATTGAAATTAATCAATATACTCAAAAATACACCCAGCATAAACAGACATGCCATCATCGTTCCAATGGATGCCAATGAAAACATACGATTTCGGCGTATGCTCAACAGCCCCTGTTTTACACTGTAAGAAAATGCTTTAAAACTCATCCCGATATCCACCTTCTGTTTCATCACTCATCAATATTCCACGTTGCAGCGTAATCACCCGCCGATGCATGGCATTTACGATTTCCCGGTTATGGGTTACCACCAGCACCGTAGTTCCCCGCTCATTCACCCGTTCCAGCAGTTTCATAATCTCATTGGAATTTACCGGGTCCAGATTACCGGTTGGTTCGTCGGCAAGAATCATCGCCGGACGATTTGCCAAAGCACGTGCCAGTGCCACTCTCTGCTGTTCTCCTCCGGAAAGTTCATCCGGGTAACACTTTTCTTTATTTGCCAATCCCACCATGGACAACAGTTCCGGCACCCGTATTTTAATATCCTTCGTCGGCGCTTCTACCACCCGCATAGCAAAGGCAATATTCTCATATACGGTACGGTCCTTCAAAAGCCGGAAATCCTGAAAAACAGTTCCAATCTGACGACGGATATAGGGAATGCCCTTTGCATTCACAGTCGCCAAATCGTTGTTCATCACCGTCACGGTTCCCTCTGTGGGCTCCAACTCCTTCAGCAGAAGTTTAATCAGCGTAGATTTACCAGAACCACTGCTGCCCACAACAAACACGAATTCCCCTTTTCGAATTTCAAAATTAATGTTGTCCAATGCCCGGTTCCCTCCCGGGTACACCATGGAAACATCCCTTAGCCTAATCATCGTAAATTCTCCTTTACCTAGATATATCGTAATGCACATGGAGACGAAAGCCATCCACATACATTACGATATTAAATTAAATACACTATTTACAATTCCCGCTAATACTCCAGAGTCTCCATATATTTCATATACTTGACTACCATAAGAGCAATCTTAAACGTAATGGCATCCTCAAACACACGCAAATCCAATCCAGTCGACTTCTGCAACTTGTCCAGACGATACACAAGAGTGTTCCTGTGAATATACAACTGCCGAGAAGTCTCGGAAACATTCAGGCTGTTCTCAAAAAATTTGTTGATGGTAGTTAATGTCTCATCATCGAATTCATCAGGAGAACGTCCGTCAAAAATCTCTTTAATAAACATCTTACAGAGAGGAATCGGAAGCTGATAAATGAGTCTGCCAATTCCCAGATTACTATAGGCAATAATATTGCGGTTCTCATAGAAAATCTTGCCCACATCCAACGCCATCTTCGCTTCCTTATAGGAACGGGACACTTCCTTAATCTCGTTGACTACAGTACCGTATGCCACATGCACCTGAGTCATAACTTCTGTATTCAGCATATCCACAATCACACTTGCAGTCTTCGCCATATCCTCGTAAGTCTCGTTCTGCTTCACTTCTTTCACAAGAATAATATTCTTCTCATCGACTGCAGTAATGAAATCCTTCGTCTTGGTGGAAAAAATACTGCGTACGGTCTCCAGTGCATTATTGTCCTTCTCATTCTTCGTCTCAATAATGAACACAACCCGGCGCACATCCGTATCAATATGTAACTTCTTCGCTCGGTTATAAATATCCACCAACAGTAAGTTGTCAAGAAGCAGGTTCTTAATGAAGTTATCCTTGTCAAATCGCTCTTTATACGCTACTAACAGATTCTGTACTTGAAATGCCGCAATCTTGCCAATCATGTACACATCATCCGTCTCGCCCTTCGCCAGTATAATATATTCCAATTGGTTGTCATCGGAAACCTTAAAAAACTGACACCCTTGCAATACCTGACTGTCCGCTGGAGAATTCACAAATGCCAGCACCGCTGTCTCATATTCATCCGCTGCAGTAAATGTACTGGCCAGCGCCTTTCCTTCTGTGTCCATAACACATAAGTCAATTCTGGTAATCGACTTAATTCCTTCGATTGTGTCTTGAAGAATCTGATTCGATATCATATTCCCACTCCCTTAACTATATTTGTAGAGATTATCCTTATAATCTGAACCCATTCGTAAATTTGTATGTAAAAATAGTTCTACATATCTATTTTATAGCAAAACGCACAAAAATAAAAGAGGAAATGCAAAATAATTTGCATTTCCTCTAAATTTTCATAATATATTCACAAATACTGCAGATTATGTACAATCTGATTAGTTTGTAATAACCTTCTCAGTCTCCTTATCGAAGATGTGAATCTTACTTAAGTCAAATGCCAACTGTACGATGTCACCAGGTCTTGCAGTTGTACGAGAATTTACTCGTGCAGTAATATCATACTGGTCAATTGCGAAGTATAAGTATACCTCAGCACCTAACATCTCGTAAATCTTGATGTCTGCATCAATAACAGACTCAGGAGAAGACTCGATGAATAACTGCTCATCATGAATATCCTCTGGACGAATACCAAGAATAACTTCTCTCTCGATGTAGTTACCTTCGATTAACTTAGCAGCCTTCTGCTCCGGAACCTTAATAGAGTGAGAACCAAACATTAACAGGATATCAGCTCCGCTCTTAACAACCTTAGCCTCGATGAAGTTCATCGCCGGTGAACCCATGAATCCTGCTACGAACAGGTTCTGAGGAGAATCATATAAGGTCTGAGGAGTGTCTCACTGCTGAATAATACCATCCTTCATAACTACGATTCTGGTACCCAGAGTCATAGCCTCTGTCTGGTCATGTGTAACGTAAATAATTGTAGTCTGTAATCTCTGATGCAACTTAGAAATCTCAATACGCATCTGTACACGTAATTTAGCATCCAGGTTGGACAAAGGCTCATCCATCAGGAATACCTTAGGCTCACGCACAATTGCACGTCCCATTGCCACACGCTGTCTCTGACCACCGGATAAAGCCTTCGGCTTACGGTCTAATAAATGCTCGATGTCCAGAATCTTAGCAGCTTCATGTACTAACTTGTCAATCTTCTCTTTCGGAGTCTTTCTTAACTTCAGACCAAATGCCATGTTGTCATATACAGTCATATGAGGGTACAGAGCGTAACTCTGGAATACCATTGCGATATCTCTGTCCTTCGGCTCTACGTCATTAACCAGTTTGTCGCCAATCCATAACTCACCCTGACTAATATCTTCCAAGCCGGCAATCATACGAAGTGTAGTAGACTTACCACATCCGGAAGGTCCAACAAAGATGATGAACTCCTTATCTTCGATGTCAAGATTAAAATCCTTTACAGCGTTAAAACCATTCGGATATATCTTGTAAATATTTTTTAGTGTTAAACTAGCCATTCTCTTGTTCCTCCTTAGGATATATTCATGCTGTTTTTCAACTGAACTAATTTTACCTCATTTGTATTTTAAATACCATATTACTATTCACCAAATAATTTTTTAAAGTTTTGTTAAATTTGTATATGGACTTCTACATCCGCTAAAAAAATCTAACATTATAAACAAATTATCGTGTATTATTACCCAAAGATGCAAATCCTTCGCCCAGTGTTTCCCTTGCATCGGTAATAATCACAAAAGCAAGCGGGTCATATTTGGAAACAATTTCCTTAACATAAACCAACTGCTTTTTACTGGCAACACACATGAGCATGGTCCGCTCCTTATTGCGATACATTCCTTTTACTCCGATTCCGGTAATTCCCCGGTTCAATTCCCGCATAATTTCCCCTGCAATGCGCTGGGATTCATCTGATATAATGTAGGCTACCATAGCATGCCCAAAACCACCAATTACGGTGTCTGAAATCCGGGAAATAATAAAAATGGTAATCAATGCATACAATCCATTCTCAATTCCAAACGCCATAAATCCCAAGGCTACGATTACACCATCATGGCACGCCATGATTTTGGGAATCGAATATTGGGGTAGCCGCTCATGGAGCAGGGTAGCAAACAGATCCGCTCCGCCAGTAGAGGACTTTGCCAACAACACCAGTCCAATTCCCAGACCTTCAATCAATCCACCAAACAGAGAATTCAGCACATAATCCCGGGGCAATATGTCCCACTCCGGCAGCACTGCCAAAAATATCGTGAGCCATGCCGCTCCCCACAGACTGCTTCCGAGAAAATGAATTCCCTTCTTCTTATAAGCGGCAATAAACAGGGGAATATTAAATACAATGCTGGTAATCCACAGTGGAATTCCCTGCTCCAGCGCCTGTCCTGCAAACCACCCCTGTTTCTGAAACCAGACAGCCGAATACTGTTTTATAATAATGCCGAGACCACTGATTCCTCCCGTTACCAAATGCATAGGTTCCAGTACATTTCCCACAGCAAATGCCATTAAAAACGCTCCAATCAATGAATATACATAATTCAAAAGCGCACCCCCTTTTTTCATTAGGATGGTGCGCTTTTATAAAAATATGCATCAAAAGCCCGTCGGCAACTATTGTATTTTGTATTCTCCCGCCACAAAGAGGGTACAGGATTTGCTTGCCTTAACTCCTGTACTCTCCTTTGTCACAAGGCAACTATGGTTTGCAGAAACCGCTTTGTTTTTGGCAACGCGCTGCCCTGCGGTAATGTCTGACAAAGAAGCTGTTGTCTGGGCGCTCCCACTAATCAGAACAATCTGTGTTCCCTTTGGGCACACCAGTTTTTTCCCTTTGGACAGAGTCACCTCCTGATAGGAGCACTCTGCTGTCACATTCGCCATGCGGCTGTCCAAATAACTTTTGGTAATCAGTGGATCACCATTGGAACCGGGCTCTGTTCCGGCAGCTCCTACAGCCACTCCGGCACCAAACACCAAAACTACACTCAACACAATTCCAAGCATCCATTTTTTCTTTCCCATAGATTCTTCACTCCTCAAACTGGTTCATTTTCCCTGCTTCACTATGGAGACTACTTTACTGTTTTATTATTGGTTCCCAGCACAATCCGAATATCCGCTTTCGTTAACTTACCAACCTTGATTTCGGCATTCGGGAAGTATTCCAGAAGGTCTTCTCCCTGGCCTTCCTCTGTTACATAAATCACACATTCTTTCAGATGGTATTTCCGCTCGGTCTCGGTTGCGGTAATCTTATAACCATCTTTTGTCAGTTTATCCTTCCATTTTGCTGCTAACCCATTAATTGTAGTACTGTTATAGATTTCAATCTTTAACTTCTTGCTGTCCTGCTTTTCTTCTTCGGTTGTCTCTTCGGTTGTCTCTTCGGTCGTCGCTTCCTCTGTGGTCACATCCTCTGTGGTTGCCTCTTCTGTTGTCTTCTCCTCAGAGGGCTCCTCGGTACTTGTCTCCTCCGTTACAGCATCCTCACTAGTCTCGGTGGAGGCAGAGGAAGTCGTCAAAAATCCTTTTACCATTTTCTGCAGTTCTTCATAATTCAATGTATAGGCGCTCTTCGATGCCTTTCCCTGGGCAGTGACTATCACAATGTTGGCAGGCTTAATCTGGTACCAGTATTCCATGTAAGGACGCATTTTCTCAAAACTGGTATTGCTCTCCACCAGATTATAATAATCCTGGTAATAGGTTCCCTGAGCATCCCGGCTCTGCAGAGAAACCAAATCGGTCAGGTACGCCTTAATATAATCCTCGGAACATTGCAGACGCTCCATCTCGGAATCATAGAGTTCCGGCTTAGTCAGCATTCCCTTCACCTGGTCACCGAGAAGTGTCTGTGCCCCCTTTTTCAATACAACAGAAATATTACTGTCATCCTTAAAACTCATCTTCTTTGGTACATCAAACTGTACCGGCTCCAGCAGATTCACCACACGGATGATGGCGTCTGAAGTAACCGCCTCATAATAATCAATATCCGTTCCCAGCGCATCGGCAAGTGCCAGAGTGGTATATTTGTAACGGTCTGAATCCTGGGCAAAGCAGGTTGCAATATCCTTCAAATAGGTATTCTGCTTAATGTTGGTAGATGCCCCATAAAGCGTCTGGTACGCACTGTCGGACAACTCTAACTTAGTGTTTCCCGGGAAAAAGACATAATTACATTCCTTTGTATTCACATTGAAAAAACGTACCGCCGAATATTCAATAATTCCCTTCGTGTAATTGTCATAGTAATAGGCAGTTACCACCATATCCTTCACTTCACTGCCCTTTTTTTCCGTAGAACCGGTTCCCAGCGGCTGTGTTGTGACCGAAGTGGTCTCCTTCTCACCCCAGATTGCAATAACTGCTTTGTAGGAACCAAATCCAGTTGCCACAAGCAGAACTGCCAGCAATATCAATTTTATGATTGTATTACGCATCATTTATTCCTCCTGTATGAATCCCGCTAATATAACTGTACATAATTAGTTATAGTATAACAAAGCTCCATTAAGAATTCAACTATTTTCACAATTTGCCTGTATCTGGTATAATCATACCAGAACATTATAAAAACAAACCAGGAGGCATACAAATTGCAGGCACAAAACAATTTTAAAACCATTCTCATCACCGGAGCCAGCCGGGGAATCGGCAGGGAAACCGCCCTTGCCTTTGCCCGTCAGGGATGGCAGTTGGGACTGGTTTCCAAAACTCACATAGAAGACTTAAAGACGGTACAACAGGAGTGTCTCGCCTATGGCAGCGCCTGCGAAATCTACACAGGCGACGTGGGAGACCCCGACTTTGTTCAGGAAATGTTCGCGGCTTTTCTGTCCCGGTTCGGACACCTTGATGTTCTGGTAAATAATGCAGGGATTTCCTATGTTGGACTGCTCACAGACATGTCCTTTTCCCAATGGCAAAATGTAATCAACACCAATCTCACCTCTGTATTTAATACCTGTCACGAAGCGGTTCCCGCTATGGTGCGGGAAAAACAAGGCTGCATTATTAATATTTCCTCTGTATGGGGAAATATAGGTGCTTCCTGCGAGGTTGCCTATTCCGCTTCCAAGGGGGGAGTCAACTCCTTTACCCGGGCACTGGCAAAAGAGCTTGCTCCCAGTAACATTCGCGTCAATGCCATTAGTTTTGGTGCCATTGACACCAGCATGAACCAGTTTCTCTCCCCCGAGGACCGCCTTGCCCTGGAGGAAGAAATTCCCGCAGGACGCTTTGCAACACCAAAAGAAGCAGCTGAAATGGTCTATACCATTGCAACTGCTCCTACTTACCTGACTGGTCAAATCATTTCTTTTGATGGAGGCTGGTGCTAAGGAAGGAACTATTTCCGATTGCGTTCCCGGTACTGCCGGTTGTACTGACTGTAGTAGGTAGCATATTCATTGCTGATTAATCCTCGCTGCACCATATCGGTGAGTGTCATACGAAAAGCCGCAGGGGTAATCGCCGCCTCTGCCAGTTTTTGTAAAATCCCCCGCACTCGACTCTGGTAATCTTTAATATTCATCACACCGTCATCTAATAGCACCTTCTGCTTATATACCTGCTTAAAATACTGATTGTATTCCTCCGATTCCATAATGCTGTCCTGCAAAACAAATTCCGGCTGCAGCAACAAAATCAGTTCCTTTGCTGACGCCGCCGTAAACTTCATATCCGGTCCAATCACATACAGATTCTTGACTTCCTCCTGTCGGTTGCCACGAATCACACTATGGTAAACAGGACGGTATTCCCCAAACACCATGGACACCAGATTGGTTCCCAGAAGGCAGTCGTATTCCTTTCTCTGATTGGCGGGGACATCCTTTTCGTAGTACATTTTAGAGACCGCATTAAGGGGCAGTGTCACCGTTCTCGGTTCCTCCTCCAGAAGTAAAAAATGCAGCGCACCCCGATGTGTCCAGGCATAGGCAGGGCACTGTTGTATGCGGTATTTTAAGCAGGAATCAATCAACACCGGACGATGATTTTTCTTTACCTTATATTTATAAAACATCTGTTTTACATCCCGCTCCGTATAATTCTGTACTGCATCATATCCCGCCTGGGCTTTCTCTTGTGGCGACCGTTCTTCCTCTTCTGAAATCTGAGCTCGTTCCTGTTCCAACTTCTTTTTCTTGTCCACATTCGGCTCTGGCTTCTCCTCTTCCTCTACATCCTGATTTTCCTCAGGGGCACTCTCCTCTGGTTCTTCCTCCCCAGTCGTCGCCACAGAAAGTTCTACTCTGTGAATCAAAATGGCATCCACCACTGCAAGGACCATAGCCAAACCATACCCCCACAAAGAAACCAGTGCGGCCCCTGCAATCAGACTGCCCACCAACAGCACACTAACCGTAAAAATGCTCCAAAATACCCGTTTTGTGTAACTATCGCCGTAAAACATTCCATTTAAGATTAATTTTAACTTCCGTTTCATAAGCATCCCTTCTTTTCCATAAAGAGCAGAAAAAAGCATCCTTTTCTTCCCTATATAAAAGTATACCATAAATCCGCAAATTATGTTTTATAAATTGAAATATCGTGTTATACTATGCCACAAGGAGATGATTAAATGTCGAACGCAATGGCTGGAAAACCAGCAAGTTACGCAAAAACAGAACAGATTCATTTAGTCCACCCGTCAGACTTGAATGGCATGGGCAGACTTTCCGGCGGTGCCATTTTAAAAATGATTGACGAACTGGCAGCAATCGTTGCCATGCGCCATGCCCAATGCTCCACTGTTACAACAGTAGCAATTGACAACCTGACCTTTAAGGAAGGCGCTCACGAAAATGATTTGCTAGTAATGATTGGCTATGTTACCTATACTGGAAACACTTCCCTGGAGGTTCGCATTGACACCTATGTGGAGAATCGTCAGGGGCTTCGTCGTTCCATTAACCGTGCCTATGTGGTCATGGTCGTACTGGACCAAAATGAGCAGCCCTCCCCCGTACCTCCTCTCACTGTAGAAACCGAAGCACAACGGGCAGAATGGGAAGCTGCCATCAAGCGAAAATGCATTCGTCTGGAACGGAAAAAAGCAGGGTTTTAAGCCCTGCTTTTGTTATTATTTTGCAATCATTCTACAATCCTATAATATACTCGGGAAGTCAAGGAATACACAACTGCATATAACAGAGCAAACACCACAACCGTCCCAAGAAGACATGGTAAAAACGGGTCTGCATTAGACATATTCAGTACCTGCAACATTTTTTTAATCATAGGGAACGCCACACATACATGGACTGCCGCTGTCAGCAAGGGCAGGAAAAATACAAGCAACACTTGGGAACGAATGGAGGAACGCACTTCTTTCTTACTCATTCCTACCTTCTGCATAATCTCAAACCGTTGCTTGTCATCGTACCCTTCAGAAATCTGTTTATAATAAATAATTAGTGTAGTTGCCATAACAAAAATTACGCCGAGAAACAACCCAAGAAACAGAAAACCTCCGTACATTGCATAAAAGTTGTCATAATTTTCTGCCCGACTTTCTACATAGCCCATTTCACCTACTGTTTTACTTAATGCTGTTGCCAACTTAAGCTGTTGCTCTTTACTCCCTTTTACATCTATGTCCAGATAGTAATTGCAGGTAGCCGCCATATCACCGTATGCCTGTTGTTCCTCCCGGGTAATCTGTTCCAAAACTGCACTGTCTGAAACAACAATATAATGCATCTGTGCAATTAACTCTGCATAAAGATCCTCATTGGCAAATTCTTTGAGACGTTTTTTCACCTGAAATTCCTGAAAAAAAAGATGGAACGTATCTGGTAATTCAGTCTGAGGGTCACAAATGGCAACCTCTTTTCCTGTCAATTCTATTGTCTCTCCTGTCAGTTTTTCATATTCTTCTGCTGTAATAATAACAATAGCATGCTGACTGCCATTGAGTACATTAGTACCAGAAAAGTCAAAATCCTGATTTTTGTATCCTGCCGCGAACATTAGTGACTTATATCCGACAGAATTTTTGATTTCACAATAATTCTCTACTATTTTTAACAGTTTTTTCTCTAGTTTACTACTATCCCAAGAGGCATCAACATCCTGCCGACTTACCTCAAAATCATGAGGATATCGAGTATGAAGAGCATCTTCCACCCCTACATACAGACAGACTGTAGTAGAAACCGTGACCAGCACCATCGAGGAGAGAATACAAATACTGGCAAGCCCTGCCGCATTTTGTTTCATCCGGTACAGCATACCGGAAACCGCAGTAAAATGACTGGTTTTGTAGTAAAATTTGCGATTCGCCCGCAACGTTTTTAACACGACAATACTGCCTGCAATAAACAGAAAATAAGTTCCGATGATAACCAGAATAACCGCAATAAAGAAATCCGTTAAAGCATCTAAAGGATTCTCTACTGTCAGGGCAATTCCATACCCAACTCCGACCGTGGCAATTCCCAATACTGCCATAATCCATTTAGTCTTTGGTTCCCGTTCTCCCAACTGTTCTCCCTGGAGCAACTCTATCGTCTTTGTCTTTGCCAGTTGCACAAGATTACTGAAAAAGGTAATGAGAAAAATTCCACCAAACAGAAACAGACTCTCTTTCATTGATTCTGCTTCTACCGTAAAAGGAATCGAAAACTGTAATCTGGCAATGCGGCAAAGAAGCATGAAAAGCAGTTTATGAAACAGGATTCCCAACAACAACCCTGCCACAATACCCACGCCACAAACAAGTATGCTTTCACAGAATAACACCCGGGCAATATGCTTTTTTTCCATACCCAGAATATGGTATAAACCAAACTCTTTCTTCCTTCTCTTAATCAAAAAACTGTTTGTATAGAACAGAAAAATAACAGCAAAAACAGCAATCACTCCGGTGCCAAAGGAAAGCAGTTGCAGCATACTGCTACCTCCGGGAATATGCTTGCTGACACTGATGGCATGAATCATATAAAACATGGCAACGGTAGCAGCAAAAGTCAGTAGGTACGGAAAATAAAACTTTCCATTTTTCTTTATGTTTGTCACTGCCATAGACAAATAAAAATGCTTTCTATTCATTGTCCTCACCACCTGTCGCAATCGCTGTGAGCGTATCGGAAATTTTTCCAAACATCTGCTCCTTCGTCATATTTCCCCGGTAAATCTGATGGTACACTTCGCCATCTTTAATAAACAACACCCGCTTTGCCTGGCTTGCCGCTTTTACCGAATGAGTTACCATCAAAATGGTCTGTCCTTCATCATTAATTTTTTCAAACAGGTTCAACAAATTATCTGCTGCCCGGGAATCGAGAGCCCCAGTTGGCTCATCTGCCAAAATCAATTCCGGCTCTGTAATCAACGCCCGGGCTACCGCCGCCCGCTGCTTTTGTCCGCCGGACACTTCGTAAGGGTATTTGTCCAGAACATCCACAATGCCCAGCATTTCTGCAATTGGTTTCAGTTCATCTCCCATCTGTCTGTAATCCTCTCCTGCCAGCACCAATGGCAGGTATATGTTATCCCGCAAAGAAAAGGTGTCTAACAGATTAAAGTCCTGAAATACAAATCCCAGATGTTCCCGCCGAAAAGTTGCTAGTTGCTTTTCTTTAATTCCAGACAAGTTCGTGCCATTCAATGTGACGCTTCCACTGGTAGGCTTGTCCAGAGAAGCCAGAATATTTAACAGCGTCGTCTTTCCCGAACCACTTTCTCCCATAATCGCTACATATTCTCCCGGCTCTACAGCGAAGGACACATTGGTCAGTGCCTGTACCTGATTGCCGCCAAATCTTGTTGTATAAATCTTTTTTACATTGTTTACTTCCAACATTTTCATAACTGTTCCTTCTTTCTTACTAGATTCTGTCGACAATATCAGTATACAAAAAAGGGAAATGCTTTGCCATTGATTTGGCTTACATTTCCCGGCGAAAAGTTACAATTTTGTAAGATTCCATTTTCTACTCATACTTTTCACTCCCCTTTGGAAAGCGAATGTAAAATCTGCTGCCTTCCCCTATTTCGGCTTCCGCCCAGATGGATCCCCCCAGTTTTTCCATTGTCTTTTGGCATAAATACAAACCGATTCCACTGGACTTTTTGTCCATCCGCCCATTGTAACCGGTGTAACCTTTTTCAAAAATCCGGGGCAAATCTTCTGGCGCAATACCAATTCCAGTATCAGCAATACACAGTGTTTCTTTTTCGAAAGAAATGGTAATTCCGCCACATTCGGTATACTTAATGGCATTGGAGAGCAACTGCTCCACCACAAACTGAAACCATTTGGAATCCGTCACCACAGTGCCGGAAAAAGGCTCCAATGTCAAACTCAATTTTTTGCGAATGAACTGTCCTGCAAACTTGTGAACGGCTTTTTTCACCGTCTCCTGCACATCGCAGCCACGAAGGACAAAGTCATTCGTCTCAGAGCCTAGTCGAAGGTAAGTCAGTACCATGTCCACATACTGTTCAATGTAAAACAGTTCCCCTTTCATCTCCTCTTTTTCTTCGTTCTCAGAGGTTTGCAGTAACAGACTCATCCCTGCAATCGGCGTTTTAATCTGATGCACCCAAATCGTAAAATACTCCATTGCATCTTTTTCCCTTGCCTCCCGCTGTTCCAACTGCTCCCGTTTGTCCGCCTCCATTAGTCTCATGATGCCCTGATACAGTTCCTGACGGTATCCTTGTGCTTTGGGGAGCGGTTCTATACTGACCCGAACCTGCTTCTTCATCTGCTGCAGGGTAAGGCATTCCCTCCGGTATCTCATATAATCTGAAACGCCATAAATCATTACCACAAAAACCCAGACTGCTACAAGATATAAAGAATCTCCCAGCGATTCCCGCCTTACATAACTAAATATCCCCCAAATTGCCAATAATACAAAAAGCAGTTCGGTCACCTTCTGCTTTTCTTTTAACCACTCTATGAAAATCATCTTTTTTTCCATCACTCTACTCCACAATATATCCCAGCCCTTTTTTCGTCTTAATATAATCCTGTTTGCCCAGAGTCTCCAGTTTTCTGCGCAGCCGGGTTACATTTACACTCAATGTATTGTCATCAATAAAACTGTCCGACTCCCACAATGCCTGCATAATCCGTTCCCGGCTGACCACGGTTCCATGCTGCTCCATCAGCAGTTGTAAAATGCGGAATTCGTTCCGGGTTAGTTCTTCCCGCTTTCCATCACTGGAAACCGTAGCATCACTTATATTCAGCAACAGTCCCCCGTGTTCCAGCAGATTGCTGTCATTGGAAAAATCGTAAGTCCGACGAAGCAGTGCCTGCACCTTTGCCGTCAGCACATTCAGGTCAAAGGGCTTTGCGATGAAATCATCCGCTCCCATAGTCATTGCCATGACAATATTCATGTTGTCCGAATTGGAGGAAATAAATATAATGGGTACCTTCGACATCCGGCGAATCTCCGTACACCAATGGTAACCGTTATAAAAGGGCAGGGAAATATCCAGCAACACCAGTTGGGGATGAAACTGGGCAAAAGTCTCCAGCACCTTTGAAAAATCCTCCACCATCCCGGCCTCGTAGCCCCAGGACTGAACCTGCTTATAAATCGCTTTTGCAATGACTCTGTCATCTTCTACAATCAGAATTCTATACATCATACACCAACCTAAATATTTTCAATCTGCCAGTCAATCGGCGTCTCCCCATGCTCCTGTAAAAAGGCATTTGCCTTACTGAAATGACGGCATCCAAAAAAGCCGCGATAAGCAGAAAGGGGACTGGGATGAGGAGCTGTCAAAATCAAATGCTTCGGATTGTTCAGCATAGACATCTTGCTCTGGGCAGGTTTGCCCCACAACAGGTATACAATGGGTCGGTCCTGTTCATTCAACACCTCAATAACCCGGTCAGTAAACTGCTCCCAGCCTCTTCCCCGGTGGGAATTCGCCTGATGTGCCCGCACTGTCAATACTGTATTCAGCAACAGAACCCCCTGCTGTGCCCATTTCAACAGGTAACCATTGTTGGGAATATAACATCCCAAATCGTCATGCAGTTCCTGGTAAATATTTTGCAGTGAAGGAGGAATCTCTCTCTGGTCTGGCAGAACCGAGAAACTCATACCATGAGCCTGATGTTCGTTGTGGTACGGGTCCTGCCCTAACAGCAACACTTTCACGCGGGACAGCGGAGTTTCCTGAAATGCATTGTATATATCGTCCTTCGGCGGGTAAACCGTTCCTTTGCGATATTCTCCCAGCACAAAGTGGGACAATTCCTTGTAATAAGGCTTTTTCAATTCATCCGCCATAACCGCGCGCCAATCTTCACTTACCTGACTCATCTTTTGCCACTCCTTTTCTATGCCAATGAATAAACAGCATTTTCTCCTGACTCATTTGCACCATTATAATACAAAAATCATACTTTATAAATATATGTTGGAAAAAAGTTTTATTTTGGAAATATATAATGTAAATATTGCCCGACAATCCATTTCTGAGAAAAGTACAGAAGATGAGTGTGAATAAACTTGTAATTATCTTCATAATTTATCGACTATAGTTTGTGTGCTCTATTGTCTTTTTTTGTATTTTTTTATATAATAAAAAAGTAGGGAGGTGCATCTATGGTAAACAAAAAACTACAAGAATTAATTGTCAACGCAGAAAATTCCATTCATAATACTTTAACAAGATATTCTAATTCTACAGACTCTAAATTAGTTAAAAAAGCATCCCTTTTATCCTACTGGCTAAAAGATTATATGCGCATGCTAAAAAAAGAAGAAAGTTTTAAGCCAGCAATGCTGAAAAAATATAAACGTGGTGATATTTTAAAAGTACACCTTGGATTTAATATTGGACACGAGGAAGGCGGCTTGCATT
>JAQXNR010000024.1 GCA_029098105.1 Lachnospiraceae bacterium | reverse complement strand
GAACTGACGAATCTGGCAATAGAACCTTACCTGTGCAGTGACTCTAATCGGGCCGAACAACTCCGAAAGGAATACCCTGACAAACTTCGGGCTATCATGAACGATTCCTCTTCGGAAACCATAGATGCAGTTGAAAAATTACTCCAGAAAGGAAAAGACAATTTTTATTCTTTTGAAAGTGACAGTGGAAAAGCGGATATGATTACCGGAAAGGTCGTTGCCAATTACCAGTGGTCAGGAGATGCCGTATAGTCCCTGGACCAGGCAGAGGAAGACGGCATTGTTTTAAATTATTCCATTCCCCAGGAGTGTTCCAATCTCTGGTTTGACGGCTGGGTTATGTTAAAAGATGGAATCGGAGAAAATACAGAGAAAAAAGAGGCTTGCGAGGCTTTTGTGAATTTCCTCTCCCAGCCGGACAATGTCGTCCGCAACATGTATTACATCGGGTATACTTCTGTCATTGCCGGAGGGGAAGACGACACTCTGTTCGACTATGCCAAATGGTGCTACGAAGCTGAGGAAGACGAAGAGGACACCATCGACTATGATGTAAGTTATTTTTTTGGTAAATCCGACTGCTTCATTACCGCTTCTGCTGACCAGGCAGAACGGCAGTTATACGCCCAATACCCTCCTGAGGAAGTATTGCAGCGATGTGCGATCATGGAGTATTTTGGTCCGGAAACAACAAAAAAATTAAACCAGATGTGGATTAATGTGCGCTGCTTCAACCCCTTTCGGGATTAAGCAGCCACCTCCTTACGCCTTCCTTTTCCTGCTTAAAAATTCCTATTGCATTTTCCCTCGTTATATTTTATACTAAATTCTATCAGCAGATGTAGTTCATCGGTAGAACTCCAGCTTCCCAAGCTGGCGAGGCGGGTTCGATTCCCGTCATCTGCTTATTTTTTGTCTCTTTGAGAACATATGTATAAAGTATATTATACAACAGTTAGCGTTTCTGTCCCCAGTGAATTACAGCCGCCATCCCAGGTCCCGTATGAGCGCCAATAATAGGACTGAGCATCATCTTTGTTACACTGGCATCAGGATTGGTCTCCTTCACCATTTTCTCCAGTAAATCTGCACTCTGGGGTGCATCTGCATGGACAATATAAATGTTATTCTCCAACTCATATTCGGAATCGGCAGTATGACTCTTTGCATATAAATCACTCAAAGCCTTAATGGCTCCCTTGGTGCCCCGTTTCTTGTCAAAATTAATCAGTTTGCCCTCAGCATCAATTTTCAAAATCGGCTTGATGTTCAGGGTTGTTCCAACCAGCGCAGTAGCAGCAGAAATTCTTCCACCCCGCTTTAAATACATTAAATCTTCCACGAGGAACCAGTGATTTACCCGGTGCCGATTCTCATTGAGCCACTGGGCATTCTCAGAAACACTCATTCCTTTGTCCCGGTTTGCCACAGCCGCCTCAATCAGCAGCCCCATTCCTCCAGTGGCACAAAGACTGTCCACAGGAATAATTTCCACCCCTTCGTATTCTTCCAGCAAATCTCCTGCTGCCAGAGAAGCAGACTGAAACGTACCGGAAAGACCACTGGACAATGCCAGGTATAAAATAGATTTGCCTTCCTTCAGGTAAGGCTCCCAATTCTCTTTATAATTCACAGGGTTAATCTGACTCGTCTGAGTCAAATCTCCCTCTCTCTGACTGTTATAAAACCGTACTAATACATCTTCCCTCTCCATGCCGGCACAATGGCGATTCTCCTCCCCCAGTGTATAACTCATGGGAATAAACTGAACCTGATTCTCCTTTGCAAATGCCTCATCCACATCCGCAGACACATCTGCAAAAATGACATAATCCTGACCCATATTGGTTTCCTCCTTTTTTTGAGCGCTTCTTTTATAAAATTTGCTCACATGTGCATTATATGATATACTTTTGCTGTTTACAATTTATAAATCATCACATTTCGAGCATTATTGCTCATTTACCATACTAATGTGCAATAAATAAGAAGGGATTTTATGGAACGGGAAACAGACAGACGAATTCGCAAAACGAAAAACAGTATTCGGGAATCCTTTATGGAACTAATTATGGAAAAGAATTTCTCCGAAATCACAGTAAAAGAAATTGCAAGCCGGGCTGACATTTCCCGGCGGACTTTTTATATGCACTATTCTTCTATTGATGCTATTTTAGATGAAATGAATGCTGAACTTTCCCAGCGGGTGCAGCAGTTATTTTATAACCGGGACTTTACCCATGCACAGATGTCGGATATCAAAGACCTTTTCTGCGAACTGAACGAAATTCTCAACCGCAACTACGCCTTTTACAAACGCCTTTGCAGTCTGGATTCCTATGGCTTTTTTGTGCAGATGCTAAACCTGGTACTCAAGGACATCATCGCAACCACGCTGGAGCAGACCTTCCATCTGGAAGAACAGGCGAAACACGCCTATTCGGAATACATTTCCGGTGGAATTATTTCCCTGTATGTAAACTGGCTGAGGACTGATTCCAATTTCACACTAGACCAGTTGGTAGACATTGCAGCACAAATTACATACGGCGGCATCCGCTCTCTGGTGCAGCAACCTTAAACTCTTCTGGCTATACTATTACAGGGAGAAGGTATCAAAAAAATCCGCTCCCGTCTCCTGCTGCTGCCCATGCTCCCGCATAAAATACGCTTTCATCTCCGGATGCTGGCTTCCCAAATCCGCCAGCGTGGCATCATAATTCTCATCATTCAGACAGTTCAATCGGACATACAACTCATAATATTCCCGAAGATGCCCCTTCTCCTCCTTTAATACCAGCCAAGTCTCCATAGACGCGCATCCCACGCTGTGGCATATTAGATATTCTTCTAATGTCTGCTTCATTTCTGCTGTCAGTCCACTGTCATGCAACAGACGCAAAAAACAGTAACGCACTTTCTTCTTACGTTTTTCCCTGACATAATTGTCCAGACTACAGTTGATGTCTTCCTCTCCACAGAGAATCATCTGGGTATACCCCTTCTCATCCGGCTCCTCAATGAACCGTCGCAAACGGGCATCCCATTTGACAATCCATGCGTGGTCCCCTGCTTCCTTAAAATCCAACAGGTATTCCCCGTCCTCCATGCCGGGCACCGCTGCCAGTAAAACAGCAATGTCAGACCGGTAAGATTCCTCCTGCCGGGACCAGAACAAATCTGCTTCCCCACTAGAAAGTTTACCGTTTTTCTGTCTGCAGCGCAAAACAATACGGGTAAGCATTTTGTCTCCTAAAAATACCCCGGTTCCCACCGTTATGCGTCGTCGTGGAAGCACTACCTCTTCCAATAAAGAGCAATAAGCAAATGCCCACTCCCCCAGTTTTTTGACAGAATCCGGCAGTACCACCCGGCGCAACTGCCGACTGTTCATAAATGCCTTTTTGCCAATCTTTCGCACCGGGAAGCCCTCCAGTTTCGCTGGAACTTCCACCACACTGTCGTTGCCATGGTAAGTGGTAATTGTAACCCGCTCTTCCTTAATCGCATAGTACAATGTTCCCTTTTCTGTGTCAATGCTCATTTCCATGCCTCTACCTCCTACAAATCCAGACTCTTAATTTCCTCCTGAATCTGATTCTGCCGCTCGGAGAGCATCAGTTCACTGCTCGCCCTCTGGTAATCCTCACAGCCAAACTGGGAAATAAAACGGGCACTGTATGTGTTCACCGTCAGTTCTGTCACGAGAATCAACATTTCGTTTCCCTGTTCAAATGCTTCCTCCACATAGGTAAACAGATTGTGAATTCGCTCTTTCGTTCTTTGGGTAGCCCCCTTCATCTCTGCCACTTCTTTGTCAAAGGACTGTTTTACCACGCCAAATGCCTCCTGCCCGGATTCCACCAAAGCGGCAAGAACCGCCTTTTCTCCATGTTGCAGAAATTCTATTATCCGACGGTGTTTTGCCTTCTCTTTTTCAGACAAGGAATTGGCTTTGGCGAGATTGTCCATCAACGTCTTTCTTCCCTGCTCCTGAGCTGCCAGAAGGTCAGTCAGTTCCTTTGCACTCTTTGTTTCAGAGGCGGCTTTCACTGCCTTTAACGGCACCATTAACTCCGTTAAATAGTCGGAGGTTACCATAACCTCCTGAATCTCTGTCTGAATCCGGTCTACCAACATACCAAGAACCGACAAACGCTCATCAAAGGTTGCCTTTTGCCCCCGGATTTTTGCTTCCTCGGTAGCATTTCCCGCCAAAATAGCATCCAACTGGTAATCCTTTTTATACTTGTTATACAAATCGTAATATGCAGTAAATTCCTTTACAATTTTGTCATTGCGAATATACTGTCCCACCAGTGTTTCATCTACGGCAAGACCGTCCTCCTCATAGAGAAGAATCATCTGCGACAAATCCTCCCAGCCCCGGGCTGTAACGTAGGAACGTCCTTTTACTGTCATTTCAATATGGTAAAAATATTCCTTTTTGATTTCCAGGAAATTGAGAATGGCGTTGTGAATTCCCCGCTCTGCTGCATATCGACGCCAAGTCTGGTAATCCGCCTCCACATTCAGCACCTTCAAACGGTCCAGTGTTACCACATCAAACTCCCGCACAGATTTATTATACTCCGGCGGATTTCCCGCAGTGACAATCACCCATCCCTCCGGCACCTTATGCCTTCCAAATACTTTATACTGTAAAAACTGCAGCATGGAAGGAGCCAGTGTCTCGGAGACACAGTTAATCTCATCCAGAAACAGGATTCCCTCCTGAATTCCAGATTCCCGCATCACATCATAAATGGAAGCAATAATTTCACTCATTGTATATTCTGACACATCGTATTCCAGTCCTTCGTACTCCATGTGACGAATGAACGGCAGTCCCAGTGCAGACTGGCGCGTATGATGGGTCATGGAATAAGAAACCAGAGCAATGTTCAGCTCTGCTGCCACCTGCTCCATAATCGCAGTTTTTCCGATTCCCGGTGCTCCCAGAAGAAATATGGGACGTTGCCGTACAATCGGAATCCGGTATTCTCCATAATCATCCTTTTTTAAATAAAGCCTCACATCATTTTTAATATAATCCTTTGCCTGCTGTATATTCATGTCATTCTCCTTCCTGCGCCATTTTTAGCGCTTCCTCTTCCCGAATTGCGTCAGCTTCCAGTTCCTCCGGCTCTAACACTACCTTTATCGCCCATGGCGGCAGTTTAGGTGCATGCTCGTCTTCTTTTAAGAAGGCAAACAGCACATCATAATCTGGCATCTGCTCCGGGTAGGTTCCATATCCATCGGTAAAATAAATTAGTCCCTTTAGATTTTCAAACTCCTGATTCTTTTTTAACTCCTCAACATAGGCGAATACCGGGCGAAAATCCGTCGCCCCAAACCCATGGAGTTTTATGTTAGCACAAAATTCGTCAAACTCCTCCGGTCCGGTAATCTTCGTATCCTGCTGTATCTCACTGTCACATTGAATAATGTGCAGGTTGACTTTGTTAAAAAAATTCTCACCGCTCTTTAAAATACTGTAGGTTTTCTTCAAAAATGCCTGCACAATGGCTCCTTTACAGGAAGCAGAAGTGTCAATGGCAATGACAAATTCCTTTACCTTGTTGGCATCTTTGTACTCCAGTGGTTCCACCAGGGGCATATTGCCATAGTTGGAGAGACCATAGGTATAATAAATATAATCAAACTCATCGTCATTTACCTGCATATCTTCCCCCAGCACGGTAAAGCGGCGCAGGAGTTCTCCATAATCATACCGCTCCTTTGTCGCCTCCGAAAGATTTCCCATTAATTCCTCGGAACCACTCTTGTGCTTGGAAAAACTCTTTAACTCTGTTTTCACCCGTTCACTGATTTTGAGCCACTGCTCCATCTCCAGAGTCACTTCCGTTTTCGGTTTCCAGAAAATGTGTTCATCCCGGTGAAATAACCTGCTCCACTCCTGTTTCCCCGATTCCGACAGAGGATTGACCCGAAAATGCTGGTACAGTTTTTCTGCCGTCAGACCGGACACCTGTTTTCGCAGAATACGTAGTTTCTCCTCCTGCTCCACATCCACAGAAATGGAAACCGCAGGCATTTCCATGGACAGAATCGTATTTTCCACAGCAATATCCACCGCCAAATCCCATGCCCCCTGGTCCATCTTGTCGTACTGAAAACCGTGGAAAAACACAAGATGCAACAACAGGTGCAAATACGTCCGCGCTATCATCTGAGGCTCCCTCTCATAGGTTTTCAATACCCACTGGGGATCATAATAAAAATACTTTCCATCCGTTGCCATTCCTTGCAGCCCATTTCGTGGAACCATAAAAAGTGCTGCCAGAGCAATGTCCAAGAATCGCAGATTCACTACAATGTTGTCCCGGGCAAGGCCCAGTACTTTCTTCGCCAATTGCTCTACTCTCTGGGCACGTTCATTGGTATTTTTGCTGTCATTTTCCATCTTGTCCCTCCTCCGTCAACAGTGCCATCAAATGTTCAAAATTACACATATTTTCCATCTTCAGAGAATCTACAAAAGTCTCATAATTCTCGTCAGAATGTTCCATTTCCCGGGAATATAAATGAAACAGTTCCGCTTGGTCCGCCCGGTCAAACTTTCCTTTATGGGTGACCCAGTGACAAACTCCCAGTTGCTTCACCATCAAATATCCCACTGCCGCCAACTGGGCTTTTCCATAGACATCATCATCAAAATAAGCCTTTAAAAAGTATTTGAATACGAAATAACTGAGCAAATGCTCGTATTCATATTCCCGTCCCTGAAAAAAAGTATCGAAATCCCGGTAAGTTTTTGCATATTCTTCCGGAGTCATAGATTCTTTCAGCACCTTCTCTGCCTCCGCCAACATTGGTCCCCACTGGGGCTTACAGTGCTTTAATTCCCCGTACAAAACCGCTGCGAACTCCGGCAGTAAATGATACCGCACTTCTCCAAATGGCACCGTCTCCCCATATAACTGAAATCCATCGGCATCCGCATCCCAGCGGCACGCTTCCTCATATAACTGTTGCCACCGCTTGCAGAGCCATTGCTCATTGCCATATTCTCTCACGAGAAGGTTGACTTTGAAGGAATCGTCTTCTCCCTGCTGCCAGTCATCCAGAAGTTGCTGCAACGCCACAGCATAATCCAAATACAACAATACCCGCTGTTCTATAGACAAGATTCTTTGCTGCACAATAAAAAATGCCGTTTTTCTTCCCTCATAAAGCATGTTGAAATAACTCTCATCAAAGGTCTCCGTTTCCACAATAAATCCCTGCGCCGCCGTCTCCTCCCGGTTTGTCATCAATTCTGCCATGTCTGATGCCCCCATCCCGGCAGTGCGCCACATCACGTCCTTTGCCGTATCACACCACTGGTCGGCATCTGGTCCCAGTGTGATCTCCTCAAACTCCATAGGCCGGGAGTCTGAGAGCATCAGTCTTGCCGCCTCCGGACAGGAAAAGGCAATTCCTACCTCCCGCAGAGTGCCATATTCCTCCATGTACCTTGGGTAATTGGTACAAGTTTTACACAATCTATTTTCCCCCAAATTGGAAAATAAATCACAAAGACCGGTATCATTTAAAAAAGGACACCGGCCATCTTCACGCAGGCGAAACTGCCCCTCTGCCTCTGGCACTTCCACCATAACAGAGTGCAGGTAACCGCCAAACTCTCCCTGTACTGTTTTATAATATTCCCATGACGCCTCATCCACATCCACTTGCCAGCCAGCACAACAACTGTCTGTACATTTTTCAGCGATGCAGTGAAAGTCCTTATAACATTTGGGAATTCCTATCTTTTGAATCATATTCCTACCTCAGCCTTTATTTCAGGAAACCGTTTACAATCTGTTCCTCCGCTTCTTTCTCCGTCAGTCCCAGCGTCATCAGTTTAATCAACTGCTCTCCCGCAATCTTACCGATGGCTGCCTCATGAATCAGATTGGCATCTACATGGTTCGCCGTCAACTCCGGAATGGCAGAAACGCTTGCTTCATCCATAATAATCGCATCGCATTCGCTGTGTCCGGCGCAGCGGTTGTTCCCGTTAATCTTAGACAAAAATACTTGAGAGGATTGTTCCTTTGCCACAGAACGGGAAATCAGATTGACAGAAGAATCCTCTCCATCCAAATCCACCTCGAAATCTGTTTTGGCAAACTGTTTTCCATGGGTCATAATTTTCTCATGAATGACAAGGGTTGCCTTGTCTGCTACCTTGCCTCTGGTGACACGCTCTGTGGAATCAATTCCCTTAATCTGCACTGTTTCCATTTCCAAATACGCCCCTTCCTCCAGATTGATTTCTGTAGTGGGGTTCATAATCCGCTCACCGTTTCCATCTCCCGCACCGTAATGCTTTTCCACATAGCGCACCTTTGCGTTCTTTCCCACAAAGAAACGGTGAACACCGGAATGTGCACTGGCTGCATCTCCACCGTTGTGAATACCACATCCGGCAATAATCGTCACATCACAATCCTCTCCTACATAAAAATCGTTATATACCGTCTCCTTTAACCCACTCTGGCTCAACACTACCGGAATATGAACGCTCTCATGTTTCGTCCCCGGCTGAATCTTAATGTCAATTCCTGACTTGTCTTCTTTTGTAATAATGTCTATGTGGGCTGTGGTATGCCGTCCTGCCATCTGACCGTTAGCGCGAATGTTGTACGCTCCTTCCGGAACTGTGTGCAAGTCCGCCACCTGCTCTAATAACTGCATTTGAATGCTATCTATCTCCATAACAAAAACTCCAATCTATGTCTCAATTCCGTTCCCATGCTGCCTATTCCATCTTGTCTGTCAACGTTTTGCACGCTGCACTTTTTCCCAACAGTTCCGGCAATACTTCCTTGCGGCTACCCTCACTTTTGACCTGTCCATCCGCAATGACAATCACCTTGTCTGCAATATTCAAAATTCGTTCCTGATGGGAAATAATTAAAATAGACCCTTGAATGTCTTTATACATTTTTTCGAATACACGAATCAGATTATTGAAACTCCATAAATCAATTCCTGCCTCCGGCTCATCAAAAATGGAAAGCCGGGTTCCCCGCGCCATAATCATGGCAATCTCAATCCGCTTAAGTTCCCCGCCAGAAAGACTTCCATTCAGTTCCCGGTTTACATAATCCTTTGCACAGAGTCCAACCTCTGACAAAATATTACACACCTCATTTACTTTGAGGTTTTTTCCTGCCGCCAGAGAAATCAAATCCTTTACCGTCAGTCCTTTAAACCGCACCGGCTGCTGAAACGCAAAACTCACACCCCGTTTTGCCTTTTCTGTAATAGACAAATCCGTAATGTCCTCTCCATCCAGAAAAATCTTCCCTTCTGTCGGGGTTATGATTCCTGCAATCATCTTTGCCAGAGTAGATTTACCGCTTCCGTTGGGACCGGTAATTGCCACAAAGCGCTCCTCTACTTTCAGATTAATATCTTTTAAAATTTCCTTTTTACTGCCATTTTCTTCTGCAGTAAAGGAAATGTGTTGTAATTCCAGCATATGCTTATCTCCTATCATTTAAGCCCCTTTTTCCCGCCTTGTATGTTACCATATCTCCATAGAATTGTCTAGAATACCATAAGTTCGGAGAAACTTATTTTTCTTCCCACAATACCAGATGTCCCTGCTTTCGTGTCTCCTGTACAAGAATGAGATTCTGGTTCGAAGAACCACGGAATTTTAGACTCCAATCCTTCTGTTCCTCCATAAAAGGACCATCTACCAGCACATCAATATAGGAAAGAAATTCTTCGGTCTCCTCCCAATTGGGGAGCATAACCTTCTGAATGTAATCTTCAAATACATACCCGGTAAAGCACCATATATTTTTCCTGGGGTAGGTTTCCCGCACCCGGCGCAGTAAGGGAAGAAGACCTTTCTGATTCTGCCGTACCATTGGCTCTCCTCCCAGCAGAGTCAGTCCCTGCACATAGGATGGCTCCAAAGCCTTTACAATCGTTTCAATGGTTTCTTCTTCAAAGGGCTTCCCATACTCATAATCCCAGGTGGCTTCATTAAAACAGCCTTTACAGTGATGAGGACATCCGCTGACAAACAGGGACACCCTCACTCCCGGGCCATTTGCAATATCGTTTGTCTTAATTTCTGCGTAATACATCTCGTTCTCCATTCTGCATTCAGTTATAACCTGCTCATTCTATTATAAAATAGTATACACAAAATCTCAATGTATTATATTTCTCACATTCAATTTCTAATTTTCTAAAATTGAGGCATCGTTCTTTTACTTTATCGAACTTTGTGTTTAAAATTGAGTCGGCTATAGTCAATTCCGCCTCTTAGGTGGTATAGTTATGCCTTTTCATAAACTTCCGAGGGAAGTTGCCTCAATAAAGATTTCATAAATGTTTCAAATACTTATCCAAAAATTGCAAATGACAGGATACTAACCTTTCATACATTGTTTTTGCATCCATTTTCCCCACTAACATTTTCGACGGAGCAAAGAATTTCGCATCTGTAAAACCGATATGTTTCATGTCCTTAAAAATCTCACACTCCACCGGTGCATTTGTTCCAAACAACGGCCTGGTCTGTGTATTATAATTCTGTGCACAACAGATTTGCAGAAATGGTTTTGTCATCTTCATTCCCTCATAGTTTCCAAACACCCCACCATCGATATTAATGCCACAGGCAATTTCTGCTTCATGCTGACAAAGATAGTAAGCTGTCGCTCCACCCAAAGAATGTCCGGTTGCTCCAATTCCATTTGAAAAGTCAATCCACTTGTCATATCGTTTTTTCAATGCTCGAATTACACACATGGTATCCATGCCCCACTCCGGAAGCCTCTCCAAAATATACTTTGTATGTTTTCTTTGAAATGAATCAAATTTCTGATAAACTTCCTCCTTTGTTCCCTTCGCCTTTAACAACAGCATCTGGGCAATCAAGGATGTCACCACATTGTCATACATCATTTTATTAATCTTCTTATCATATACATCATAGGTACCATCTTCATATTCATTTAAAATTGCTTCATGTGCATGTCCTACAGATGCAACAATATATCCATTAGACGCCAGTTCACAACACAGAAATGTATTTGCCTCTACATAGGCGTTATATCCATGGTTATAGATTACAAGCGGAAATTTTGTATCTTCCACATGAACTGCATGTTCATAATAATCAGCCTTTTTTATTTCTTCCGTTACTTGTTTTATATGATATGTCTTACGAAGTGCCTGAATTTTGCGTTCAGTAAATATATCAGAGCGTTCCATACTGCTCACATTTTCTTTCAAGGTCGGATAATACATCCGAACTGCAATCTTACGATAACCTTTTCCAGGTCCTAACACTTCTTTTCTATCATTGTCAATTACGGTAAAACATTCCGTTCCTACTGCATACTCTCCACTAATATACTTTGGCAATGCTATATTCATACCACTCTTCCTCCCTATAAAAACATATCATATTTCTCTACTCTTGTATCGTCCACTCGCCGTATTTCACGTTTGCAGGAGATTCGTTGTGCTCCCCAATTAATTTTTCCATCCATATCATGTCATACCATGTATCAAACTTATATCCACTATTATGAAATGTTCCCACGAGACGAAATCCCATTTTTTCATGGAAATAGTAACTATGAAAGAATTTCTTCTGCGTCCTTTACATTTACCCGGTCTATCTTCATCTTCACATGTACTCCTCAAATTCCATTTTGGGTGATGTGCCTCTATCTAAACCCGCTTCCATGGTCTGTTCTTCTCATGCCAGCCTCTTTCATCCCAATACCCATAATCCGGCTGTGCAGGTGGAAAATGTTTGTGGGCAAGACGCATCAAATAAAACCATTTTTTCGCCCGG
>JAQXNR010000023.1 GCA_029098105.1 Lachnospiraceae bacterium | reverse complement strand
ATAGGCAATTGCGAAACAGCATATTTACACTATTACAACCAAAAAGGGAAAGGAATAAGAAAATGGATGACAAAGAACTCTTTACTTCATTTGCGCAACAATTAGGAACAAAAATATAGAAAAATTTGTTTTCTACTTCGTTTATGGCTTTCCTCCATTATTTTTCAAATTGGGGAGTCCGCTCCGGTGTCCATCGGGGTTCTCGGTGCAAAAACCCGCATGACTGCCAAATTGCGTCGCTATGACCCCTCCTTCAGTTATGATTATTTTGAGGGAAAGGCATTGTCTTTGCTACGAATGATTGTTTATGCAGACAATCCTTCAGAATACATTCAATACGAGGGAACCGAACTGCCCGCTTCTTTTTAGGATATTGTAGATATGGAATACCGGGGTGGTATTGACGTCAGCAAAATCAAACATACCGGGGATTACATAGAAGTAACACTCAAAGTCTTTATGAAAAACACTTACTATGTAAAAGGAAAATGTAAAAAGAAAAATGACACCATGTATTTGCGTATGAGACATCATGCAGAATGGAAAGTGGAACCGGAATTTTCCATTGTCAAAGTATCCTGTCACAGTTGTGGTGGAAGTTTCGATGCCACCAAACATCGCAAATGTCCCTATTGTCAGCAGGAATATGATGCCGGAATGGATGATTGGACCGTTCTGGAAATACAGTACAAAAAGTAGTAAATAATTGCAAGACTCATATACCTCAAATAAACAAGCACAATTTATATAACATTCACTTCGTTGTCCTCCTTTCAGTCGGTACAAAGGCGTGTATTTATATATAAATTGTGCTTATTTTTCTTAAAGTATCTAATCGCGCAATGACTTATTTTAAAGCATCATCTACTTTCTGCTCTCTTTTAAATACTGGGCAACTTCTGCCTCTGTCGCCATACTCAGCGCTTTGTCAGCAACCTGGTCTGCTTCTGCTTTAGACCATTTTGAAATGGTTGCCCGGGTTGCCAATATAGAGGTGGCACTGACACTGTATTCGTTCAAACCAAAAGAAACCAGAAGCGGTGTCAACAACGGGTCTGCTGCTGCCTCTCCACACATGCCAACCATAATTCCAGCTTCATTGGCTGCCCCAATAATCCGCTTCATAGAGCGCAAAACTGCCGGATGGTATGCAGAATACAAATATGCTACTTTGGCATTTCCCCGGTCTACCGCCATCGTATACTGGGTTAAATCATTGGTTCCAATACTGAAAAAGTCTGCTTCCTTTGCCAGCAAATCTGCAATTTCACTTGCCGCCGGAGTCTCTATCATAACCCCCACCTGGATGTCCTTATTGTACGAAATATTCTCGGAGTCCAATTCCTTCTTCAGTTCTTCCACCATTGCTTTCACACTGCGAATTTCTTCTACAGAAGTTACCAGAGGAACCATGATTTTAACGTCACCAAAAGCACTTGCCCGCAGTAATGCTCTTAACTGGGGACGATACACGTCCTCTCGCTGTAAACAGAAACGCACAGCCCGGTATCCAAGGAACGGATTCTCTTCCTTTTCCAGACCTAAATAGGGAATCTCCTTGTCTCCACCTACATCCAGCGTACGAATGATTACCTCGCGTCCGTCCATCGCCACTGCTGCCTTTTTGTATGCCTCGAACTGCTCTTCTTCCGTTGGAAGCTGACTGCTGCCCATAAATAAAAATTCGGTACGGAACAAACCAATTCCCTCTCCATCACACTCTGTTACCTTTGCAGCATCCTCCGGATTCCCAATATTTCCATATAATGCAACCTTCTGTCCATCAGCAGTCACCGTTTCTTTTCCGGCAAATACCTTTAATGCCTCTTTTTCTTCTAAGTATTGTTTCTTCTTCGCCTCGTATTCCTGTACCGTCGCAGCATCGGGATTCAGAACTGCAATCCCTTCACATCCATCAACAGCAATCTCCATGCCATCCTGTACTAAAGAGACCACATTCTCCACGCTCAAAACAGCCGGAATCTCTAATGCTCTTGCCAAAATCGCAGAATGGGATGTTTTTCCTCCCACCTCTGTCAGAATACCAGCAACATTCTCTTTTACAATTCCCGCTGTCATGGAGGGAGTCAAATCTTTTGCCACCAAAATCGTTCCTGCCGGAACCTCACTGATGTTCACATCTGCTGTCCCCGTCAAAATCTTTAACAACCGAACCCGGATATCGCCAATATCCGTTGCCCGTTGCATTGTCAGTTCATCTTCTGTCTGAGAAAACATAGCAATAAACATATCACAAGTTTCATCTACCGCCTTCTCAGCACAGTCACCCTGATTAATCTTCCCTTTAATCTCATCCTGCATGAACGGGTCGGAAATCATCATCACATGACCTTCCAAAATCTCCGCATTATGTTCCCCTACAGAAGCCTTCATCTTGTCTGCCATCGCCATTGTTTTTTCTACAAACTGTTCAACCGCATCGGTGAAACGGGAAATTTCTGCCTCGGTATCTGTAATCTGTCTAGGCTCATAGACCGGCAACTCATTACTTATAATAACAGCCTTTCCCACACCATATCCTGCTGAACCGCCAATTCCTTTATACATATTCCATCACCTTTCCTTTTTCATCTGACTATAAAAAGCCGGGAATAAATACATATCCATACTATGATTTATTCCCAGCTCTTCAATCATGTACACCTTTTCTTTCGTATCTTTTTGAAAAGAATCTACATACCATAGGAGAAATTATTCTCCCAGACCGGATTCAATCAGTTCTACTGCTTTGTCCAGAGCAACCTGCTCATCGGAACCCTCACACTCCAGAGTAATTTCAGAACCGCATTTAATGCAGCCTGCAATAATGTTCATGACACTTTTTGCGTTAATCTTCTTGCCATTAAATACAATCTGAATATCGCTGTCAAATGCTGCCATTTCTTTTGCAAAAATACCTGCCGGTCTCATGTGAAGTCCCTGCTCGTTCTTAATTGTAACTGTTTTTGATACCATAGTGATTCTCCTTTATATTAAATTATTTTTTTACATAAATTTCAGTTCTCTTTCTGTCCGACCTAAGGAATCCTCCCAACTTCGCTGAATCCCTCCTTAGTTCAAATTATATCATACCACTTTTTATTCTTCCACCGTTTTCTTCAATAAGGAAAGAATTACCGCTGCAACAATACTTCCTACCGCCAGAGCCAGAAGATACAACAGTGCATGCCCAACTACCGGGAATACGAAAATGCCACCATGGGGTGCCCGCAGGGTACAACCAAACGCCATGGACAACGCTCCTGACACGGCAGACCCAATCACGCAACTGGGAATCACACGAAGCGGGTCTTTTGCTGCATAGGGAATGGCACCCTCAGAAATAAAGCAAAGTCCCATAATATAATTTACCACACCATTTCGTCTGTCTTCCGCAGACCATTTCTTCTTGCAGAACGTAGTGGAAAGTGCAATCGCAATCGGAGGAACCATGCCTCCCACCATAACTGCAGCCATCACGTCAAAGTTGTTAGATGCCAGAGAAGCCGTTCCAAATACATAGGCAGCCTTGTTTACCGGTCCACCCATATCCACACTCATCATTCCTGCCACAATCATGCCCAGAAGTACTTTCGAAGTATTCCCCATGCTGTCCAGCCAACCACTGATTCCAGAGTTAATCCATCCCATTACCGGATTGATTCCACACATAATGACTCCAATAATCAAAATACCACCCAGTGGGTAAATCAGCATCGGACGAATTCCGTCCATACTCTTTGGCAGTTTTTCCGTTATCTTTTCCAGTCCTTTGACTACATAACCTGCTACAAAACCAGCCAGCAGCGCTGCCAGAAAACCGCCGGAAATTCCTGTCGTATCTCCGCTTACCAGTCCGCTGAAATTGGTTCCGTTCATTGCCAGAACACCTCCGGCAAAACCAACAGCCAATCCCGGGCGGTCCGCGATGGACGACGCAATATAGGCCGCAAGAATCGGAAGCATAAATCCAAATGCAGCACCTCCGACCGTCTTAAAAAATGCCGCTGCCGGAGTATTCATACCAAAATTAGACGGGTCAATCGTATAGTCATCCAGCAAAAATGCCAGAGCAATCATAATACCACCGCCAATTACAAAGGGAAGCATGTGGGAAACACCATTCATCAAATGCTTGTATATATTGTGTCCAACTCCGTCTTTCTGAGACTGCTTTCTGTTCCCTTCTCCTTTTTCATGGTGTATGGGAACCTCACCGCTCTGGATTTTCCGAATCAGTTCTTCCGGCTTGTGAATGCCATCGGAAACCTTTGCAAATAAAACTGGTTTTCCATCAAAACGTGATGTCTCAACATTTTTGTCCGCCGCAATAATAATTCCATCACAATTTGCAATTTCTTCCGGAGTCAAAATGTTTTTGGCACCACCGGAACCGTTCGTCTCCGCCTTTAAGGCATAACCCAGTTTCTCTCCTGCCTTTTCCAGGCTTTCCGCTGCCATGTAAGTATGAGCAATTCCAGTGGGGCAAGCGGTCACTGCCAGTATCCGGTATCCCTTTTTCTCTGGCTCTGTCTTAGCCATTTCCTCTGGAAACTTGTTTGCTTCCATCTCATCAATCACCTTTAAAAACTCTTCTTTATTTCCAGCATTTAACAACTTCTGACGAAACTCCTCATCCATGAGCAATACGCTCAACCGGGACAACACTTCCAGATGTACATCTCCACCATCTTCCGGTGCGGCAATCATAAAAAACAGATTGGAAGGATTTCCATCTAACGCCTCATAATCCACCCCATCAGGAACGGTCATAGCCGCCAGTCCCGGGCGAACGACTGCAGCATTCTTAGCATGGGGGATTGCAATACCTTCTCCAATGGCGGTAGAACCTTCGGCTTCCCGTGTCAGAATGCCTTTTTTATATGTTTCCTTATTGTTAATGTTACCGGACTTCTCCTGCAAATCTACCAGGTAATCAATCGCAGCATCTTTGTCTGCCACAGAAACACCCAGTGCAATTCCATCTTTTTTCAATAACTCCGTAATACGCATACTTTCCATCTCCTTTCTTATCCTAACTGCTGCAACAATTCATTGACTTTTTCCTGCTCAGCCAATCCTTCTGAAAAAGCGGTTGCACTTCCCGTTGCCGTTCCGTATTTCAACGCCTTCTCATAATCCTGTTCCCGGCTGTAACTCGCCACGAACCCAGCCACCATGGAATCCCCGGCACCGACTGAATTCACTACCGTTCCAACTGGCACTCCAATACGGTATACCTGCCCTTGTTCTGTTATGAGAACTGCCCCGTCTCCTGCCATGGAAACCAAAACGTTACGCGCTCCCATATCCTGCAATTTTCTGGCATAGGTTTCAATGTCTTCCAAAGAACTGCATTCCACCCCAAACATTTCTCCAAGTTCATGGTTGTTGGGTTTAATCAGGAAGGGGTGGTATTTTAATACATTTCGCAGTAAATCTCTGGTAGCATCCACTACAATGTCAATCTTTTGGTCAGACAGTTTCTGCATAATCTTTTCATACATATCAGCAGGCAATGTTGCGGGAATCGCTCCTGCCAGAACCAACATATCCCCATCCTTCATCTGTTCCAGTCTTTTGTACAATTCCTCTATTTCTTCCTGTGAAATAGCAGGTCCCTGACAATTAATCTCGGTCTCCTGCTCCGCCTTAATTTTTACATTGATACGGCTCATTCCTTCTTTTAAATGAATGAAATCCGTATCCACTCCCATTGCTTTTACACCCTCTTCGATTTCTTTTCCGGTAAAACCTGCCACAAAGCCCAATGCCCGGCTGGCAATTCCAAGATTGTGTAAAACAATGGAAACGTTAATACCCTTACCACCATAAAAAACAGCCTCCTGCTTTGTACGGTTTACCCGTCCCAAAACCAGTTCATCCATCTTTACAACATAGTCCAATGCGGGATTAAATGTCACCGTATAAATCATCCTGCCAGCACCTCCTTTACAAATGTTGCTTCTTTATACTTGTCTTTCGTTACCCGGTCTGTAATAATACATGACTTTCTAATCGGAGCAAAGGAAACCGAAGTCACCTTTCCGAACTTCGTATGGTCTGCCAGAATATAACTAACATAACTATTGTTCACTGCTTCCTGCTTCACCATCGCTTCCTCTATGTCTACGGTAGTATATCCATAATCCATATGAATTCCATTCGTCCCCAAAAAAGCCTTGGTAAAATTGTATTTCTTCATACTATTTATAGCATCTGCACCAATAATTGCCTCCGTTACCGGCTTCACCAGACCACTCAGCACATAGGTCTTACACCCTCGGGCAATTAACATCTTAGCATGAACAATTCCATTGGTAACAAACGTAGCTCTGCTGTTTGTAATCGCCTCAATCAACATCTGCGTACTGGTTCCTGCATCAATATACACAAAATCCTCATCCTGTATGGTAGTTGCTGCATACCGGGCAATCGCCCGCTTCTCTTCAATGCAAAGCTGGGACTTGGTATGTACATCATACTCACCAGTCACATACTCATGTTCAATCGCAGTCGCTCCACCATGTACCTTCTGCAATTTCCCCATTTTGTCAAGAACCGCCAAATCCCTGCGTATGGTAGACTCAG
>JAQXNR010000022.1 GCA_029098105.1 Lachnospiraceae bacterium | reverse complement strand
GAACACAGTTTTCCACAATGACAAGTCGGCGCTCTGCCAAAAAAGGTACCGTATCTGCAAAAGCAATCACTTCCTGCACCTCCACCGACTTGCCTTCAAAATAGGCATAGTTCAGGGAAGGTTCTGCTCCAATCACTGCCTGTTTTAATTCATCCCGCAGTTTTTTTCTCAAATAGTCTTCCTCTCCATAGAGAAGGTACAGACTTCCTATTTTGTTGTTCTCTATATCTTTTCGAATCTGCTGCATATTACTCTCCATCACTGTCTCTTGCTATGAAATTGGTTTCTAATTTTTCGTTCCTGCTACAGATAGTTTACCATTTTCTATTTTCTCGAAAACACCTATCCAAAATGGTTTCTCAAAATACACTGTCAATCATTTTTTCTGCTTCTGTTATCATTCCTACAGAATATGGTTTAGTTATTGTTCCCTTCAAATCTTCAGGAAGTACCGCTAATAGTATTGCTAATTCATCAGTAGTAAAATATCTTGGCGATACATTTAATGTTCTTATTTTACCATTCGCTAAGCAGAAATAATCGGAATCATTGACCTTATTACCATACCAAGAGAAAAATCGGAATTTCATTTCATTGCTTATTATAGCAAATAAGCAATGGATATTCTACCTGAATTTTGAATGAGATAATATAGACAGATTGCCAAGGCATTAAGAGCATTTTATGAACAGAGAGTGGTTTTCAAACCATTCTCGGCTTTGTTATACAATCAATGCTACATCAACGATATAAAACAAGATAAGCGAGCATTAAGACCACAATAAAAAGCAGGTTATATGTAGTAAACACAAGCATATATTTCCCTTTATGTGAATCCTTCGTAACTGCATAAAATTTATAAGAAATCAGGCTGGCTAAAGAAGCAATCAGAGTACCAAGCCCCCCCATATTGACTCCAATCAAAAGTTCCTTGTATACCGATGTAAATCCTGACAAGAGCATTGTCGCCGGAACGTTACTGATTACCTGGCTCAACAAAAATGAGATGAACATCTCATGTCCCTGCAACATAGTATCAATCAGATTGCTCACTGCCGGAAGTTGTTTCATATTGCCAATAAACAAAAAGAAACCGCAAAAGGTACCGAGCAAATAATAGTCCACCTCCCGAAACAAATTGCGAAAGAAAAGAATACCTGCAACCAGCACAATCGCAAATGATACCCGCCAGTCAACTACTCGGATGACTGTTCCCATACACAATAAAAAGAGGATGGCAAGCATCGCCATTTTCTTTTTATGAATGGGCATTGCAGCCTTTTCAAAACAAACAACAATCTCGTCTTTCTTTCCGAAAGTCACCAGTAAAATAAGAGTCACGAGACTAATCAGAGTAAATGGCAGCATTGCACATAAAAACTCCCCAATCTGCATACCGGAAAGAGTATAAAGATAAAGATTCTGTGGATTGCCAATTGGTGTCAACATACTTCCCAGATTCGCAGCTATCGTCTGTAAAACCACTATGTAAATCACTCGGTGTTTCAGTCCTGCACCTTCCAGTAACGCCAACGCAAAAGGAACAAATGTGATGAGCGCCACATCATTCGTAATCAGCATACTCGAAAAAAAAGGGAGAAGCACCAGAATCAACTCCAGCATTTTACTGTTTTTCACATTCAAAGTCAGTTTTTCCGCCAATCTCCTAAAAATCCACTGTTCCCGGAGTCCTGCAACAATAAGCATCATACAAAAGAGCAGGGCAAGCACCTTCCAATCAAAATATCCAAAATATGCCTTTGAAGGTGTCACCAAAAACATGGACAACGTCCCCAACAAAAGTGCAATGGAAAACACTGTTTCTTTTTTAATAAATGCAATAATTTTAATAGCTAAGTTATCTTCATTATCTAACACTCTCTTTCTATCTCCTTCGCCATAAATATAACATGTTCACAGTTGACAAACCCATTTTTCTCATAAAACTTTGGTGCCGGAGCATATTTGTTTGTAGACAAAGTAATTCCCGCAAGATTATTTTCTACTATGTACTTTTCTACTTCCTTAAGGAGTTCTGTTCCAATTCCACAGCCCTGTTTCTCAGGTGTTACAAACATCTCCTCAATAAATACCTCGCTATTGTTCCACCATATTTTCTCATGGGCAAACAAACCGCCTATAATTACAGACTCCTCCTCCGCGACATATCCCACAAACTTATTGTGTACAAAAAAATCTCTCAAATAGTTTTCTGCCACATCCTTAGTCCATCTGCACATCCAAAGTTCATTATTATAAACACTGCAAAGTATATCTGCACACGCTGGAATATCTTTTTCCCGTAATTCTCTTATCATATATCTTCCTTCCCCTTTCAATTCCTCTTTTTGGTACACTAATCCAATAGATGATAACATTTGACTCCATTCATCCTTTCGATAAATTGGGAGTTGTCGAATCGACAAACAACGATTTTCTTTATAGTTTGTATTGCATAAAATTACCGTTATGAACAAAACCATACGCTGTATATAGTTTAACGCCCATATCAGAAGCAGTAATCTGTATTGTTCCACATCCATATTTCCTTGCTTCTTCAACAACTCTATGTAAAAGTTCTTTTGCAATTCCCATTCGTCTATAATTGGGATTCGTAAACATACTTGATAAAAGTCCCATTTTTCCACTTGGGCATCCAAAATACGGTGGTTTTTCTACAAATGATATCCCACTTGTACCAATTATCTTTTCTTCATCTACAGCAATCCAAGACACAAAAGTACCGTCAGCCATATGGCGTTTATAATAGTCCTGCAATGCAGGTTTTAAATCAATATCTTCTTTTGCCCCTTCTTCTCTTAATTGATTTATTCTCATTTCAATGAATACATCAATTTCAGTTTCAGTTAATCTTTTATATTCTATTGCCAATTCTCTTCCTCCGAGTTGTATTGTTTCTATATTCATGTGCAGCCGACCATGTATCTTTATTCTTCTTCGACATTGTGGTTCTGTAACCGACTAACCCGTTTATTTCTTTAGGTGGATTCTTATACATACAAGTGTTCTCCAAAGAACACTCTGTCTCCATGATCAAATTAAAGCGGAATAAATTTCCGATTGTATCATCACATAACACATTATAACATAATATGAGTGGATTTCATATATTCATAAGTCCTTCTGTTTTTCAGAATATAGTAAACTGTCACAATCAGACTTATTCCCTCCACAGCTATTAAAAGCAGATGCAAACACATTAAATCCCATTACCAAAAAAGCAACCGAGTAAATCCTCATTCCACGTACAGTCAATTCGTTCAATGCCTGATTATATCCGACAAAGATCTTTGCCATGGGCACCGTTAGGACTTCAGCCATAACAAACATTGTTATATTGATAACTGTAAGAACCACAACACTATTTCTGAATATATTTTGAAGTTCATGTTTGTTCCCTGCCCCATAGTTGAAACCAATAATCGATGCGACTCCCATAGAATATCCAATATAGATTGCCTCAAATATAAAGGATACATACATAATCACACCATATGCTGATACACCGTTTTCTCCCACATAATGCATTAATTGCAG
>JAQXNR010000021.1 GCA_029098105.1 Lachnospiraceae bacterium | reverse complement strand
ATATAAATGAGTGCCTTTGCACCGACCAAAGGGAGGGCAATGAAGCGAATGTTATATAAATTATGCTTATATATTAGAAGTATTTTGTTTGGCGATTGTCTAAAGAAAATATGAGGTGAACAGCATGAAAATTTTAGTAACTGGTGGAATTGGTTATATTGGCTCTCATACCTGTGTGGAACTTTTAAATCAGGGATATGAGGTAGTGGTGTTTGACAACTTGTTCAATGCAAAGCGGGAAGTGGTGGACAAGATTAAAGAGATTACCGGGAAGGATATTATATTTTATGAAGCGGATATGACGGACAAGGAGTCCATGCGTCCGATTTTTGAGGAGCACACTTTTGATGCAGTGATTCATTTTGCCGGTTTGAAGGCAGTGGGGGAGTCTGTACAAAAACCTCTCTGGTACTACCACAATAATATTTCCGGTACGTTGAATTTGTGTGAACTGATGAATGAATATAACTGTAAGCGGATGATATTCAGTTCTTCTGCTACGGTATATGGTTCCCCTAAGACAGTTCCCATTACAGAGGATTTTCCGTTAAGTACAACTAATCCATACGGCAGCACGAAATTGATGTTGGAGCGGATTCTTTCTGATTTCTGTGTACCAGACCCGGACTGGAGTGTTGTGTTACTCCGCTATTTTAATCCTATTGGTGCCCATGAGAGCGGCTTAATCGGAGAGTGCCCCAATGGAATTCCGAATAATCTGATGCCGTACATTATGCAGGTTGCTATTGGGAAACTTCCTTGCCTGGGTGTGTTTGGAAATGATTATGATACGCCGGATGGAACCGGAGTGCGGGATTATATTCACGTGGTGGATTTGGCAAAAGGACATGTTAATGCTGTGGAGAAGGTGGTTTCCACAACCGGGGTGAATATTTACAATCTGGGAACCGGCAATGGCTACTCCGTACTGGACATTGTAAAGGCATTTGAGGAGGCAAACGGAGTTTCCATTCCCTACGAAATTAAGCCCCGTCGTGCAGGAGATATTGCCACTTGTTATGCGAATCCGCAAAAGGCAAAGGAGGAACTGGGCTGGGAAGCACAGTACGACTTAAAGAGAATGTGTCAGGATTCCTGGCGTTTTATTCAGATGAATAGTTAAATATACGTTTTCTTTAATCTGATTTTAATCTTTCTTCCATTTCCTTTTAATGGAAGTCCGTTATGCTAATACTGTCAGAAGAAAACAGACAGACGGGTCCTGCAGAGAGGACTGATAAGGCTGTCAGGGAAAATGGAGGTATTGTAAAATGGATGAATTAGAAAAAGTGGAACGGTTACGGGAACGGGCTAAGGTTAGTTACGAGGAGGCAAAACAGGCATTAGAGGCGTGCCAGTGGGATTTGCTGGATGCTATGGTTTATTTGGAACGCCAGGGCAAAGTAGAGGCGCCGGAACAAAGCAGTTATACTACCCAGTACGAGGAACCGAAGAAACTGGAAGAAGCGGTCTCCAATACGGAAAAAGAAGGCGGTGCCGGGGCTGTGTTAAATCGGTTTATTGATTGGTGCAAACGAATTCTGAAAAAGGGAAATGAGAATTCTTTTGTGGTGGAGCGTCAAGGAAAACGGGTGGTAAGCATGCCGGTAACATTGTTGGTAATTATTGCGATTCTTGCTTTCTGGATTATTTTCTGGGTACTGTTGATCGGCTTGTTCTTCGGATGCCGGTATTCTTTTGAGGGTCCGGCTAGCATGACAGTGGATATGAACAAGGCAATGGACAGCGCAGCCAACGCTGCTGACACAATCAAAAATGAATTTACAAAATAGCAGGAGAGAGAAATGCCAAAACGAATATTGATTGTAGAAGATGAAGAAAAAATTGCCCGGTTCATAGAACTGGAACTGAAACATGAGGGGTATGAAGTAGAAAAGACGGGAAATGGAAGAGAGGGACTGAAAAAGGCTTTGGAGGGTAGTTATGACCTGATGTTGTTGGATATTATGCTTCCGGAACTCAACGGTCTGGAAGTATTGCGGCGGCTGCGCAGGGAGTCGTCTCTGCCAGTGATTCTTTTGACTGCCCGGGATGAAGTGATGGACAAGGTGGCAGGATTGGACGGCGGAGCGGATGATTATATTACAAAACCCTTTGCTATTGAAGAATTGCTGGCGCGCATCCGCCTTGTCCTGAAAAAAGCGGAAACGCTTCAGAAAGCAGCCAAGGGCAGTGACGAGTCTGTTGAAAGAAATCCGAACCGATATTATTATGACAGACTGGTGCTGGATGTGGAGCGCCATGAAGTACATTTTGGGGAAGCGGGAATTGAACTGACCAATCGGGAATTTGAACTGCTTCATATTTTATTGGAGAATAAAAATATTGTGTTGACCCGGGATGTATTGATGAATAAAGTATGTGGCTATGATTTTGTAGGAGAGACCAATGTCATAGATGTTTATGTGCGCTATTTGAGAGCAAAAATTGATGAGCGTTTTCAAATTAAAATGATTCAGACGGTGCGCGGGGTTGGCTATGTGATTCGGGAAGAATAGAGGAGCAGTGGAATGAAGGAGAAGAAAGAAAGTCGAAGAATGACCTCTATTGCCAGGAGAATAAACGGTCTCTGGGTGTGGAAACAATTCGGCAGTTACCTCGGTATGGATGTGCTGGCGGTGGTGATGATTCTCATTTGCTGGTGCATAGCAGGAGAGTTGGAGGCTTTTGGTACCTTTCAATTGTTGGGAGTTCACCGGAAATTCCAGATGCCTTCTGGAATTGAGAGCATTGTCTATGTTTTGCGTCGGGCGGGAGAACCGTCCCTGCGCATTGAAGCGGGAATGTTTTTTATAATGTTGCGCACGGGAGCAATCATTTTGGGAATTGCCCAACTCATTTCCCTATTACACAGTCTGTTCCACGATGCCCGTGTAATCCGTCATCAACTGCATCCCTTAAATGAACTGGCAAAAAAAGCGGAGGAGATTAGCAGTATTGCATTTGACGAGAGTAAGTTCCAGCGTTTGGAGGACGCCATTTCCCATGTGCATCCGGAAAATGAAAACGAGCATTTGCAAATTGGGGATGAAGATTTGATGGGGATTTCTGTGGCGGTGAATAATCTGATTGACCGTATGCGGGAGTCTTACCGGCAGCAGTCCCGGTTCGTCTCTGATGCTTCCCACGAACTGCGTACTCCAATTTCGGTGATTCAGGGATATGTCAATATGCTGGACCGATGGGGTAAGGAAGACGAAACGGTTTTGGAGGAATCAATTGATGCATTAAAGCATGAAGCCGACCATATGTCCAAACTGGTGGAGCAGCTTTTGTTTCTGGCTCGTTCTGACAGCGGACGGAATCCCATGACAATGGAATTGGTGTCTTTGACCGCTTTACTGGAAGAGGTTTATGAGGAGTCGAAAATGATTGACGATGCTCATATATATAAACTGAAGGAAAATCAGCAGGAAATCAAGGTAATCGGAGATGCCACGATGCTGAAACAGACTATGCGGATTTTGGCGGACAATGCGGCAAAATATACTAGAGAAGGAGACGAGATTGTATTCCTCTTAGGCGAAGGAAAAGAAGCATGGTTTGCAGTGGAAGATACAGGAGTAGGCATGGGAGAATCGGACGTCGTTCATATATTTGAACGATTTTACCGCTCTGACGAGGCACGTAGCAGCAGTGTAGGGGGGAGCGGACTGGGGTTGTCCGTTGCCAAATGGATTGTGGACAAGCACAAAGGCCATTTCGATATTTTGTCCCGAAAAGAACTAGGTACGCGGATTACTGTTTATTTACCCAAAAGAGTGGAATAATATTAGATTTTCTGTTCCAACTGGCGGGATTGCCGCAAAGGCACTTTCTGGTAACAGAGGGCATAGAGAGCAAAAGCAAGCAGCATGCCAAATACCACATCAATCACAGAGTGCTGTTTTAAAAACAGTGTAGACAGAACAATCAATATAGTGAGAAGCAGAACACCGTTGCAAAGTAAACGGTGTTTTGTTAATTGCCGACAGTTGGTAATCGCAAAGTAGACAGCCATGGAATTAAATACATGGATGCTGGGGAATACGTTAGTGGGAGTATCTGTCTGGTATAACAGCAATACCAGATGGGTAAAAAAATTACGGTCTTGTAAATGCAGGGGACGTAGATGTAGACCATTGGGGTAGCAGAAGGAAATCAGTAAAAACAGAGTCATGCCGGAGCAGAGCATAGTCAGCAGACGGCGACAATCGGTTTCGTTCCGATTGATTATAACGAAATAAAATACCGTTGCAAATATGTAAAAAAACCATAACAAATAAGGGATGACAAAATATTCGCAAAAAGGTATTTTGTCATCCAGGGCACAGTGGATGGTGTGGTAAGTGACATTCCGGCGTTGCTCTAAACATCCGAATACGAACATATACACAACCCCATATAGTGAAATAAAAAGTGCGTAGCGGTATTTTTTTATTATCTTCAATTATAACACCCTTTTCTAAATGTAAAATCTGATTTGATTATCTCATTTCCGTTAGTTATGTGCAATGGAAAAGTGTGAAATATTAGTAAAATTATTTCCATATTTTCTATTGACATTTGTACAAGGGTAATGCTATAATGTGTCTTGCTGTGAGAAATAAACAGTGTATGCGGATATGGCGGAATCGGCAGACGCGCTAGCTTCAGGTGCTAGTGGTAGCAATACCGTGCAAGTTCAAGTCTTGTTATCCGCAGGATACAGGCTGTTGCATTAAGGGATTAGTGCACAGCCTTTTTTTATGCCGGCAATTTACCGTTTGAATTGTGACGGCAAACTTAATAATACTATATTGATTAGGAGGAAACAATATGACAAGTTCAGCAATAGCAATTATGATTGCCATCATCTGTTACCTCGTTCTGATGTTGTCAGTGGGTATCCGCTTTTCCAGAACGAACCATACAGTGGATGATTTTTATTTGGGGGGAAGAAAACTAGGTCCCTTTGTTACCGCTATGAGTGCGGAGGCGAGTGATATGAGCAGTTGGCTGCTTATGGGACTTCCGGGAGTTGCGTATTTAACCGGTATTTGTGATGCCGCCTGGACAGCCATTGGACTGGCGATTGGTACTTATTTGAACTGGCTTTTTGTGTCAAAACGAATTCGTCGTTACAGCCACAAAATCAACGCTATTACCATTCCGGATTTCTTCGCAAAACGGTACCATGATAGCAAAAACATATTAACCTGCATTGCTGCTCTGGTCATTATTGTATTTTTTATTCCCTACACAGCAAGTGGATTTGCTGCTTGTGGAAAACTATTTCACAGTCTGTTTGGTGTGGATTACCTGACTGCTATGATTGTGTGTGCGATTATTATTGTATTGTATACGGCATTGGGTGGGTTCCTTGCAGCCTCTACTACGGATTTGATTCAGAGTATTGTAATGAGTATTGCTCTTGTTATTGTGCTGGTGTATGGTACGGTGCAGGCAGGGGGACTGCAGTCGGTCTTTGACAATGCAAGGGAATTACCTGGTTATTTTTCCCTTACTTCCACTTATGATGGAGCCACCCATTCAGCATCTCCTTATGGTTTGATTACTACGGTGTCAATTCTGGCGTGGGGACTGGGTTACTTTGGAATGCCCCATATTCTGTTGCGTTTCATGGCGACAAAAGAGGAAGAAAAGTTGACTATGTCCCGCCGTATTGCAACGGTATGGGTAGTTATTTCCATGGCAGTGGCAGTGTTCATTGGTGTGGTAGGATTGGCAATGAGTAACCGGGGCGTGGTTCCGGTTCTGGAAGGTAGTGACAGCGAGACGATTATTGTACAGATTGCAAATGTACTGAGCAGCCATGGTATTTTACCAGCTCTGGTGGCAGGACTGATTCTGGCAGGAATACTGGCTTCTACCATGTCTACAGCGGACAGTCAGTTGCTGGCAGCATCTTCCAGTGTTTCCCAGAATCTGTTGTCGGATTTCTTCCATATTAAAGTAAGTCCGAAGACTTCTGTTATTATTGCCAGAACAACCGTTGTGGTCATCAGTCTAATTGCTATGTTTATTGCTCGAGACCCCAGTAGCAGTGTATTTAACATTGTAAGTTTTGCCTGGGCAGGATTTGGTGCTGCGTTTGGTCCGGTGGTTCTGCTGGCACTGTTTTGGAGAAGAAGTAATAAGTATGGTGCTGTAGCAGGTATGGCAGCCGGAGGAATTATGGTATTTGTCTGGAAATATGCGGTACGTCCAATGGGTGGAGTATGGGATATTTACGAATTGCTCCCTGCATTTTTAATTGCCCTTGCTATTAATGTCATTGTCAGTCTTGCGACGAAACAGCCGGAGGAAAGTATATTGGAAGAGTATGATGCAGTCCGGGCAAAATAATTTGTTGTAGTGTGCTATTTTCTGTGAGAGCAGAAATATAAGGTTGCAAATGGGAGGCAGAATATGTTTAAACTGTTTATTGGTACAGCGTTGACCTTGTTGAATTATGATCAGGCATGGGGGGAGAATGGAGTGGTTGGTTTGATTCCTCATTTCATTGGATTTGGCTTGATTTTACTGGGAACCCGGGATTTAGAGAAGGAAAGCAGTTATTTTGACAGAATTCAGTTGCCTGCTTATGTTATGGTAGTATATTCGCTGGTTTACTACTTGATTAAAGCCTTTGGGTTGCTGGCCAAAATTGAGGATTGGAACCGCTTTGCCGTGTATATGATAGATTTGGCAGAGGCCATTGGAATTCTTTTTGTCTGTTACCTTGTGGTTTTTGCCATCAGCAACATGGAACACAAGAAAAGAATGGATATCGGATGTAAACGACTTCAGAAATTTTGGAAGGTTATGACGTTCGGGTTTATTTTATACTACATTTCCTATATGACAAACCTTGTGAGCGAGAATTATGCAACCGTTGCCATTTCTCTTGCGATGAAAGGGGTAGAAGCACTGGGAGCAGTCATATTTTTATTCTTGTTTTACCGGGTATGGGCAAAATATATGGAGTGTACGATGCAATAATCCCGAAGAGAAAGAGAGTGTGCTATGTGGATTGCAAGTGATTGGAAAGATTATGAAGTAATCGATACTTCAGCGGGAGAAAAACTGGAACGCTGGGGGAAATATCGTCTGGTAAGACCGGACCCTCAGGTCATTTGGGACACGCCGCGGGATTCCCAACTGTGGCGCCGCAAAAATGGGCATTACCATCGCAGCAAAAAAGGTGGCGGCGAATGGGAATTCTTTGATTTGCCGAAAAAGTGGCAGATTTCTTATAAGGATTTGACATTTCAACTGCAGCCCTTCAGTTTTAAACATACGGGACTGTTCCCGGAGCAGGCGGTGAATTGGGATTGGTTTTCTTCTATTATAAAGGAAGAAACGAAGAAGGGAAAAGAAGTAAAGGTATTGAATCTGTTTGCCTACACCGGAGGGGCTACTCTGGCAGCAGCTGCGGCGGGGGCGAAAGTTACTCATGTGGATGCTTCTAAGGGTATGGTAAACTGGGCGAAGGAAAACGCAGCGGCCTCTGGTCTGAGTGATGCGCCAATTCGCTGGCTGGTGGATGACTGTGTGAAGTTTGTAGAGAGGGAAATTCGCCGGGGCAATACCTACGATGCGATTATTATGGATCCGCCTTCTTATGGCAGGGGCCCAAAAGGAGAAATATGGAAGATTGAAGAATCCATTTACCCTTTTTTGCAGTTATGTATGAATATTCTAGTGGAAAAGCCGTTGTTCTTTTTGGTAAACTCCTATACAACAGGGTTGCAGCCTGCGGTGCTTACTTATATGATGAGTACGCAACTAATTCCCCGTTTCGGTGGAACGGTAGTAGCAGATGAAATCGGATTGCCGGTAACGTCAAATAGTTTGGTTCTTCCTTGTGGTGCCAGTGGACGCTGGCAGAGATAGGAGACAGAGTTTTTTGGGAAATGGAAAGGGGAGAGAATATGACAAGGGGTGTGGAAACCAGTACAGACATGGAATGGTTGAGGATAGAACAAAAGTACACAAATATTTCTGAAATAAAACAGAAAATTTGTGTACTTTTTTACGAAAAAAAATTAAAAAATCCTTGCAATCCGTTTGTTTATAAGGTATACTAACAACTGTTGTGACCTTGATAGCGTTGAAGCGTGAGGTTGCTGTCAGGATATGGCAGGTTTTCCGTGGAGCAAGTCAAGTTATAAAAC
>JAQXNR010000020.1 GCA_029098105.1 Lachnospiraceae bacterium | reverse complement strand
CCGTTACATCTGGTGCCGCACCACCTTATATTCATCATCCATCTGAAAATAGGGGCAATGATTACAATCTCCGGTCAGAAAACGATACATGTCATCTTCATCCAGATTTACGTCACAAGTATAATATTCATATTCCTCATCATATATATAATTTACACAGCATTCACAGGAGCCTGCCGGTTCCTTTTTTCCCTTTTTATGATTCACTCTCTGACTGCTCCCTTCTGCATTTTCTGTTTTGGATTACCGAACCCGAAATCCGCGCTCTTCTTCCAACGGGATTTCTTTTGTCTCCATCCCTTCAATATGGACAAACGTGGCATTTTGCAATACTTTCAGCACCTGTTCCATCTGTTCCAAAGTTCCCTGAAGTTCCATTTCCACAGTACCATCATAGCAGTTGCGGACCCATCCTGTCACACCAAAATATTCCGCAGCGCTGCGAGCATGGTAACGAAATCCTACCCCCTGCACGCGCCCTTGAAATATGTAATTTTTACGGTATATCGCGGCTCCCATTTTTCTCTCCTTCCTAGTTCAGCAGAATTGGGTTTTTTATTTTTTTAAAATTTTAATGCGGCTATCACTTTTTCATGGGTCGTCTGCATTTCTTCTAAAGTATCGGAGACTTTTTGACCTTCTCCTGCCTGTAGTGCATCTATTGCCTGCTGACATTGCCCGGCAAAATCTTCCATTCCCAGTTTTCCCACAAGCCGCTGCAACGCCTGTAACTGTTCCTCTAACTGCACATCGTCCTTTTCTTTATATACCTTTTTACAGTTTTCCAAATGAGAATCTGTAGTATAACTCATCAAAAAACGATTGTAAATCAACTGATTACCAGAAAAATTCCGCAATCCTTTTTTTAAATCCACACCTGCATCCTGTAACTTCTCTCGATTCATACAATCTCCTCCTTACTAATATTCCCGGTTCAAATACCGTTCCCTTAACTCCTGTTCCATTCTCAACATATCCTCCTGAAACTCCCGGGCAGATATTCGCTTTGCCCCTTGTCCCAACACAATCATCTGTTCCAGAGCATCCGAAGTTGCCACCGTAATATCGTACTTTTGCCCCATTTCATGGGTAAACTTCTCAATATAAGCATCTGCTGTCTGGGCCTCCTTCGTATATACTACATGTATGTTATGATAGTCAAATGCCTCCCCCGGATTACCGGAAACTTTATAGGCATCAAAGACAAGAATCAAATGTATTCTTTTATATGCCTGGTAATTACAGAGCATATCCATCAACCGGTTACGCGCTCCGGAAAGATTGTCCTCTGAAAGTTTTTTTAAATCCTCCCAGGCGAATATAATATTATAGCCATCCACTAATAAATACCGTTCCTTGAACACAGGGCGTCTGTAGGCTTTGGAAAAAGCCGGCGTCTGCACCGTTCTTTTCCGGGGGGATTTCTTTTTCAAATTCTGATTTGCTGCAAAGGTTCGCCGGAAAATCTCTTCCAGTTCCTCCTCATCAATGGTGTCGGAAACCACACCTGCTGCCCGGTACCCATCTTCCTTCTGTGTTTCTTCTACAGTGCCAAAATCCAGTCCACTGTCTACATGCATATACTCCCGAACCTGATTCCATGGAACCACAACTCCCGCACCATGGGAACAAAACACCGAATCCGGAGTATTTTCCACATCTGCCCCAACATCATACGCAATTTTTGCAATCACCTCTTCTGCATTACGACAGGGCTCATAACCTGCAGGACGGCACTGAAACCTTCCCTCTCCCTGGGTATACTTAAGCACCGTATCGGCATAGTCCTGCATTCCCGCCACCGGCACCACTCCGGTAATCGTTACCATTTCTGCTTTCCGTCCGCCGTAGGTGCTTTGCACCGGAGGGGGACTCTCGACTTTCCGTCCGCCGTAGGTGCTCTGCACCGGAGGGGGACTCTCGACTTTCCGTCCGCCGTAGGTGCTCTGCACCGGAGGGGGACTCTCGATATTCATCTGTGGCGTATCAAAACGACCTCCCCCATTCTGTATATCCGTCATTGCCCGGCCTACCTTATCTGCCGGAACTGTCAGCACAAAGGCATACACTGGTTCCAGCAGAACACTCTGCGCCTGCATCAGTCCCTGACGCACTGCCCGGTAAGTGGCCTGACGGAAATCTCCGCCCTCTGTATGCTTTTTGTGAGCCCTCCCGGCTACCAGACTAATCCGCACATCCGTCAACTCCGAACCAGTTAACGCCCCCCTGTGTTGTTTTTCCAGTAAATGAGTCAGAATGAGTCGCTGCCAGTTCCGATTCAACTGGTCTTCCTCTGCCAGAGTATCTACCTGAATTCCCGTTCCCGGCGCTCCCGGTTCCAGTAAAAGATGTACCTCCGCATAATGCCGCAATGGCTCAAAATGTCCAATTCCTTCTACCGGAGCCGCTATCGTTTCCTTATATACAATACTTCCCTCTGCAAAGGAAATATTCCATCCATACCGCTCCTGAACCATACATTTCACAATCTCACACTGTACCTTCCCCATCATCTGGGCATGTATCTCTCTGCTCTTTGGATTCCACACAATACGCAGCAACGGTTCTTCCTCTTCCAGTTCCTGCATTTTAACAAACGCCTGTTGCGGGTCAACCTCATCTTCAAACACGACCCGGTAGTTCAACACCGGTTCCAGTACTGGCACATAAGATGCCTGTTCTTCCCCCAATCCCTGACCGGCAAAAGTTCTGGTCAGCCCGGTTACTGCGCAAACCATCCCCGCCTGTACTTCCTCTACCGTTTCAAACCTGGCACCAGAATACAGACGAATCTGATTCACTTTTTCCTCATATATTGCCTGTTCTTCTCCTTTATTAGAATCCAGACAAAGCAGGTCTCTTACTCTGAGTACCCCTCCCGTTACCTTCAGGTACGTCAGACGGTTTCCTTTCTCATCTCTGCCGATTTTATAAACCCGCGCCGCAAATCGGTCCGGGTAACAGGGCGGATACATATAACTGCCCATTCCCTGCAAAAATTCCTCCACTCCCTCCAATTTCAAGGCAGAACCAAAATAACAGGGAAACACTTCCCGCCTCTGAATCATGCTGCCAATTTCCTCTTGTGTCAATTCTCCCTTTTCCAGAAATATCTCCATTCCTGTTTCGGAACAAAGTGCCAGTTGCTCAAAAAAGGAGTCCGGGTCGGAATCCTTTAACTGAAAATCAATACAATTTTCTCCCAACTGTTCCTGCAGTTCAGACAACAACAGTTCTTTCCGTCCGCCGTAGGTGCCATGCACCGGAGGGGGACTTTCTATTCGCTGACAGCCAGTCTGGTCCATTTTATTTATAAACAAAAACACAGGAATCCCATATTTTCCCAACAACCGCCAAAGTGTCCGGGTATGAGCCTGTACTCCATCCCCACCGCTGATTACCAGTATAGCGTAATCCAGTAAGGGCAAAGTCCGCTCCATTTCCGCAGAAAAATCAACATGTCCCGGTGTATCCAACAGAGTAAATTCCCTGCCAGCCAACGAAAACCGTGCCTGCTTTGAAAAAATTGTAATTCCCCGTTCCCGCTCTATCTCATCTGTATCCAGAAAAGCATCTCTGTGGTCTACCCGCCCCCACTTGCGAATGCTTCCCGTTTTATAGAGCAATCCTTCCGACAAAGTAGTTTTTCCTGCATCTACATGAGCAAGAATTCCTAACACAATATGCTTTGAGGATTTATTATTTAACTTGTTTTCTGATGTATCAATCAACGAAAATACCCCTTTCCGTTTTTCATCCTATCATTACTCTTCTTTCATCCAACAATCTCAACCCCCTCATGTTTTACATTATCATAAAAAGGTAATACCCCAACCACCGGAGGGGGACTCTCCTTTTTTCTCCGCCGTAGGTGCTATGCACCGGAGGGGGACTAACCTATTTTCCGGCATGACCCATGTGTTCTATAAGGAACTGTGTCAATATGGCGATGGCAGTTCCACTCAGCAGGCCAAACAACACATCTGTCGGGTAATGCACGCCTACATAAAGCCGCGACAGACTAATTGCCACTGCCAAAACTAAAGCAGGAATCCCAAACCATTTCGGCAAATTCCGGAACATAACCACAGCCGCCGCAAAAGAACTGGCGGTATGTCCGGAGGGAAAAGACCAATCATGCTGGCGTTCAATTAACAGCTTTAGTCCCTCTACCACTTCGTATGGACGAACCCGCGCCACCCAGTTTTTCAAAATCATATTATTGATTAACAGGGACCCGAGAAGTGCACAGGCACACATCAAACCAACTTTTCTTGTCCTTGGTACAATGAGCAGTCCCAGTGTCAGTAAAATCCAAATTCTTCCAGCATCACCGAGATGGGTAATTCCCGTCATAACCGGAGTCAGAATTCCATTGCGCACAAATTCCTGAATCCAGAGCAAAATCTGCCCATCTATATTTGTAATCCATTCCAAAATACTATCCCTCTATTCTTAATTATGATGCTTCATCACAACCCTTTTTTGAGGCAGACATCCTTGAGACAGCAATGTTCACAGTCTGGCCGGGTACGGGCAGTGCAGACTGCTCTGCCATGGTATACCAGACGATGACAGAAATCACTGCCCTCCTCTGGCGGAATGATTTTCCATAATGCCATCTCCACTTTTTTGGGCTCTTTGATTCCATCCACCAGTCCCATCCGGTTCACCAGACGAATACAATGGGTATCCGTAACAATGGCAGGCTGACCAAACACATCTCCCATAATCAGATTGGCGCTCTTGCGTCCCACCCCGGGCAGTGCCAGCAATTGCTCAAACTGGTCCGGTACTTTCCCTTCATACTCATCTCTGAGTACTTTCATACAAGCACTGATGTCCCGAGCCTTACTATGCCCCAGTCCACAGGGTTTTACAATACGCTCAATGTCTTCCACTTTTGCTTCTGCCAATGCCTCCACATTGGGGTATTTTGCATATAAATCTTCGACTACCACATTCACGCGGGCATCCGTACACTGCGCCGCCAGACGCACACTGACCAGCAGTTTCCATGCCTGGTCGTAATCCAGAGTACAGTCTGCCACCGGGTATTCTTCCTTGAGTAAAGCAATTATTTCCATTGCCCTTTGTTTCTTTGTCATAAGTGCTCCTTTAAAAAAGTATATATTCTTCCTATTATGTTACAATAGAATACCAAAAATAGAAAGAGTTTTATTTAGTTTCTTCCTGTTCCAGCCACTTCATAGCACAGTAAGTGTGAATTGCCGCACCTCTCCATAAAATATCCTCGTTAAACACTACTTTTTCATTGTGCATCGGCTCCCCGTAAAGTGGATTTTCATCCTTTGTTCCGGCACCGATTAACAGGTATGCACAGGGGATTTCGTAAGTGTATGAAGAAAAATCCTCCGAGCCCATACCGCCCTCATCCATTAAGTAAACTTTCCGTCCGCCGTAGGTGCATGCACCGGAGGGGGACTTTTCATCTTTCCGTCCGCCGTAGGTGCTTTGCACCGGAGGGGGACTCTCGACAAACAGTTCCGTAACGAATCCTGCCATCTGGTTAGCCAGTTCCGGATTATTGATGAGAGGAGGTGCCGAAGCCATTTCCTCTACTACCGCACTGCCCCGGAACGCCTTTGCTGTCGCTTCGGAGATGTCTTGAATCCGCTGCAATATAGAAGCGGAAAGATCACGGTCAAAAGTTCGTATTGTCCCTTCGATAACAGCATCCTGTGGAATGATGTTGGGAGCCTGTCCTCCACTGAATTTCCCAATTGTCACAACTGCAGGACTTTTCGCCGGAATCTCTCTTGCCGTAATCTCCTGCAACGCCAGGTAAATATGGGCGGCGATATTAATAGGGTCTACTCCCGTCTCCGGCATGGCACCATGGCACCCTACCCCTTTTACCCGAACGCGGAACAGGGTACAGCCTGCCATACAAGTTCCTCTGCCACACAAGACAAGACCCGAAGGAGAGCCGGAATGAACATGAAGGGCAAGTCCCGCCTCCGGTGCCGGATTTTGAAGAACCCCGGCCTTCAGCATGGTTTTCGCTCCTGTAAAACCCTCCTCATCCGGCTGAAAAACAAGTTTTACGGTCCCTTTCAATTCCTTCTCCTGCTCCTTCAACAGTTTGGCGGCACCCAACAGCATTGCCGTATGCATGTCATGCCCACAGGCATGCATATTTCCATTTTCTGATTTAAAATCCAATTCCGTCCTCTCCTGTACTTTCAACCCGTCCATATCGGCGCGAAGAAGGATGCACTTTCCTGTATCCTCCCCTGTAATTGTGGCAACAATCCCACTCTCGCAAATTTCTACAGGCTCATATCCCATTTCAGAAAGCCGTTTTTTCACATATTCCTTTGTTTTCGGAAGACACGCTCCCACCTCAGGATTTTTGTGGATTTCTCTTCGGTCAGCAACCATCCCTTCCTTAAACTGTTCTGCCAAATCCAAAATAGTTTTCGCTTCTATGCTCATGTCCATCTACCTCCATTTTCCGTCCGCCGTAGGTGCTATGCACCGGAGGGGGACTCTCTATAATATTCTATATTTCTGACTTTCCAACCAATTTCATTTTCTATACAATTTTAGCACAGACAATAGTATGTTACAATGGAAAGCAGATTATTCTTTTTACTGATTTCCGTCCGCCGTAGGTGCTCTGCACCGGAGGAGGATTTTCTATTATAGCAATTGCGCCATTAAAAAAAATTCTGCAAACCATTCTCGTGAAGTGTTTGCAGAACTTGATTTTTCTATCTTGTTATTTCCGATGCTGATAGCACCCTGTAACGGGATTACTCTGGAAAAGGGATCTCTGTTTTGTTCTTTCCACATATGCCCGTGCACTGCAAAACCTACATTTCTCGGTTTGTCAGCAGGCATCACCGTACGAAAAACAACCCGATCTCCTGCAAAAGACTGGAATACCGGAGTTGCCGGGTCTCCATGTATTTTACTGCTGAATACTTTCTCTATTCTGTGATCCTGTTCCAAACAGTTCATCCAGCATATTATGCAATGTAACTTCCACCCAGTCTCCTGCATTGGCACGAAGGATTAGCGGTTTATATGGATGTTTCCCGGATTGTACTGCTTCCACCTCCTCTAAAGGCACAAACAACAAACCGTCCGGGTCATGGTCGCCATAGCGGTTATACACTATAGGAATCTGAATGGCTTCTATGTCAAACACACATACTCTGTGGCTGCATGGATAGTTACACAATTCCATATTTCCCCTCCTAACAGCCAGATTCCGGCATCAATATTCTCAAATAGTGATTCGCTTCCCGAAGCACATGATCCGCCAAAAGCGGCAATATTAAAGAGGAGATTTCACAGCCTGTAATTCCCTTTGTTCTCGCCTCTTTAAAATCCCGATACTTAATCGTTTCCTCCATCGTCTTTCTCGTCATCTCATCTATTGTGCAATTTTCATTCGCCTTTGCCTGCTCTAATAATTCTTTATAATCTTTTGCAAATCCATCTGCCGTTTCAATCAGTTTTTCCTCGGAAGGGTCTAATAAACCTCTGATGAACAATGCATGTTCCATCATAATCCGGTTCCAAAAAGCCTCCAGCGATTTCTGACATACCGGGGAGAGTTCTCCCTTGTCGTTCAACTCCTGAATTGTTGCAGCATATAATTTTGCCTCTCTGATGATGTGTTCAATTAACAAAGGGTAATTTACCGTAAACAGCCGGCAGTCATTTACTTCCCTTAATATATTCTGTTTTAATTCAATCAGCCCCCGAAGCAACTGCAATGCTTCGTTATTGAAACGCCGTACCATAACTGTCATTTAGCGTTTTTCCCTTCGGGATCAGCCTGCTTTTAATCTATGCTCCCCTTCTGTTATAGTTCGGTCAATCGGTATTCCCGTCAGCCGGGCAGTCTGTCTCTCTGCTTTTTCTGTAAATTGTGTCACAATTTCTCCAGAAGTGAGAATTCCTTCTCCTACCATTGCTTTACTGAATTTAACTACTCTTCTCAAAAAGTCTTCCCACCTTCTACGATACCAGTCAGCCTTTCTCCTATAAGCCTCTCCCGACGACTGAAAGCCAGCCTGCAGAAAGAGAGAATGCTCTTTCATAATTCTTGCAAAAAAACAAATGAGTTTCCAGTGACATTGTTACATAATCAGACATAGTTCCACCTTTTTGCATTATACTAGATTTTATTCTCCCTATAGTATATGCTGTCCAGATGGAAAAGGGTTCGTTTTTCTTTTTTACCCTTCATAACGCTCTCTCTAAAACGAAATAAAACCCCTTTTTATTAAACTTATTATGTCTAATAAAAGGGGGCATAAAAATTATATGTTATTCTGCTAATTATACTTCCGTCCGCCGTAGGTGCTACGCACCGGAGGGGGACTCTCCATTTCCGTCCGCCGTAGGTGCTATGCACCGGAGGGGGACTCTCCTCGGTATCAATTTCTGAACCCTTTGCGACTGCAACTCCAACTCCACCCCACATTGTAGCATAGAGAAACGCCAGCCCAAACGCTTCCCAGTCATGAAAAATCATCCACCCGGTAAAAAAACCAATCCCAAATCCAAATAAACTTCCCCATATCCCACCACTGGGTTCAGTATGCAAATTCTTGCGGTACATAAGTTGTTCTCCCCACTCAACCCCGGCAACAGAACCCAATGAGATTTGGTCAGAAAGGTCTGCTTTCAAATCCTGTTCTATTTTTTCTGTAAAATCCTTTACCTCATCCAGACAGATGCTTCTTTTGAATCGCAACGCTTCTGTATTTGAACCATACCAGAATTTTTCAAAATTGAATTCCCTATTTCCCAGTTTCACATTCAAATTCTCATTCTCTACAAAATAATCCTTCACCTTTTCGAACAAATATACCCCGACTAATTCTTTCTTTTTATAAATTCCATAAACCCGACCTTCTGCAACTATCGTTCTGCCAATCTCCTCCTTTAATTCCTCTAAATTGGCAATTTCTCCCAAACGTTTCCCAAAACCAGGTCTTTCCAGTCTCTTTTTTCCAATAGTGCATATGTTAAATCCCTTCACTGTACTAATTACCATAATCTTCCTCACCATTTCCGTCCGCCGTAGGTGCTATGCACCGGAG
>JAQXNR010000019.1 GCA_029098105.1 Lachnospiraceae bacterium | reverse complement strand
CTTTATGAAGGGGCAATTAAGTTTTGTAATAAAGCGATTGAAGGCGTGAAGGAGAAGAATATCCAAAAAGCGCATGATAACATCTGCAAGGTGGAGAACATCATTGTGGAGTTTCAGGCAACTCTGGATCACAAATACGAGGTGGCAAAAGATTTTGACATTATATATGATTATATTTACCGCAAATTGGTAGAGGCAAATATGCATAAAGATTTAGAAGTGTTGGAGGAAGTTTTGTCCGAATTGCGGGATTTGCGGGATAACTGGAAAATCATTATGCAGAAGGCACATGCTTAGAATTAGGAAGGTATGTTTATGGAAGAAGGAAGGAATTACATCCGAATTTTGAGGGAAAGTCTCGAAAAAAAAGAAAGAATTCTTCATAATCTGCTAGATATGACCAGGCAGCAGGAGGAGTATTTGGCAGGTAGCGAATTTGAACTCGATGTATTTGAAGAGATGCTGGATGTCAAAAACGGTATGATTGAAGAATTGAATTCCGTAGATGATGGATTTGAAACGGTATATGAAAGAATCCGAGAGTATCTTCAGAGCCACCAGAAAGAATTGGCGGAGCCTATTCGTGAGATGCAGAATCGTGTGCGGGAGATTACCAGTCTCAGCGTTTCCTTACAGGCATTGGAGGAGCGTAACCGGAAGAAACTGGAAGGCGTATTTGCCTCCAAACAGCAGGAAATTAAAAAGTTCCGGCAGTCCAGCCAGATGGTGAATAATTATTACCAGACGATGTCTGGAGCAGGTTCCTATCAGCCTTCTTTTCTGGACAAAAAGAAATAAAATAAATTTTAAGTTTTTTCTAAAATTTTCTAAAGTTTTATTTTTTATATCCGATATATATAATGTAAGAAATAATAACAAGGTAATAATCTCGTGAGAGAATTATTATAAACTATTATTAAGCACCAGTGGCATGGATGTCACTGTATATTCAAGGAGGAATTATTATGGTAGTACAACACAACATGCAAGCAGCAAACACAAACAGATACCTGAACATTTCTGTAAATGCCCAGGCTAAGACGACAGAGAAGTTGTCTTCCGGATACAGAATCAACCGTGCAGCAGATGATGCAGCAGGACTTTCTATTTCCGAGAAGATGCGTGCACAGATCAGAGGCTTAAATCAGGCTTCTTCTAACTGTCAGGATGGTACTTCTTTGATTCAGACAGCTGAGGGTGCATTACAGGAGATTCACTCTATCTTACAGCGTATGTCAGAGCTTTCTACACAGGCAGCGAACGATACTAACGTATCTACTGACCGTGATGCAATCAAGTTAGAGTTAACTGCTCTTTCTTCAGAGATTACTCGTATCGCTAATCAGACAGAGTTCAACACCATGAAGTTATTGTCTGGTAAATTCCAGAATAAGAACCTTCAGGTTGGTGCAAACAAGATGCAGAATATTTCCTTCAGCATCAGTGGAATGTCTTCTAAGATATTGTCTGTAACGAATGAGCAATTGAAAGTGTCTACTTATGCAGCTGCAACACTGACTATCTGTACTGTGCATAAGGCTATCAACATCGTATCTACTCAGAGATCTGCTCTTGGTGCACTGCAGAACAGATTGGAGCATACCATTGCCAATGTAGACAATGTAGCTGAGAACTTACAGGATGCTGAGTCTGGAATCCGTGATACCGATATGGCAACCGAAATGGTTAACTACAGCAAGAACAATATTATTCAGCAGGCTGCTCAGTCTATGCTTTCACAGGCTAACCAGTCAACTCAGGGTGTATTGTCACTGCTTCAGTAATCATACAATCAATGAGAATTTTAGGGGTCGTGTCACCAGATGGTGCGGGCCCCTTTTTTCATTGAGAAATATCATAAAGAAATTGTGGCTTTTGGTCGATATACTAATATAATCATATAAGAATTAGGGAGGTACTTATGGAAAAGCAAGAGATTAAACAGGAGATTCAGGATGTGGCAGAATTGTTTTACCAGCAGAAAAATACAGAGGGATATCAGAGATTAAATCAACTCCTTCAGGATTTGAGTGCTTATGTGGGAACCATTACTGAGGAAGAACAGCAGATGGAATTTCTGGAGGCTTTGAAGGAAGCACTGGATGCGATGGAGCAGAAGGATACTACGTTATTAGCCGATATTTTACAGTATGAGTTGATTGAGAAGTTATAATAAGGCTGAAATATAGTAGTTTAGAATATATAGGTGGTGCGAGGATGTCATTTTGGGAGAAGAATGTGCAGGCATTGCAGAAACAGCAGAGTTTTTTTCGGGAGAAACTGGAGAATATTGACCGGGATTGTCTGGATTTTACGGGAGTTCGTGAGGAGAAGGCACGGGATGGCAATGCTATTTTAGTGATTCAAAAAGATGGAAGGGATTATGTTATGAACAGCCGGTTTCGTCCGGTTTCAGAAGCAGTTTCCTATGCAGCGCAGTTTGAGAGTATTAAGGATTATTCGGTATGCCTGTTTATGGGTTTTGGGAATGGAACATTTGCCAGAGAGATTATAAAGAAAGGTTCCGATGCGGTTCGCTATGCTTTTTATGAGCCGTGCAGGGAAGCTTTCTTATTTGCGCTTATAAATTATGATTTGTCTGATGTATTGGCGAGTGATAAAGTAACGGTTTATGTAGAGGGGATTAATGACCGGGAACTGGCAGCCTATTTGCCGGAACTGATTGACTGGACGAATATTCCTTTGACAGATATTTATTTGCTTCCCAAGTATAAGGAGATGTATCCGGAAGCCTATGTGAAGTTTGTAAAAATGGCACGGGATGTTATTGCCCGGGCGCAAATGGGGATGAACACCATTGTCGCCTATGCACACCAGCGTTTATACAACAGTATCCACCATTTACGATTTGCCTTTGAGGGGACTTCTGCCAAGGCGTTTATAAATGCTTTTCCAAAAGAACTTCCTGCGATTTTAGTTTCTGCCGGGCCGTCTTTGTCCAACAATATTGAACAGTTGAAGCAGGCGAAAAACAGAGCGTTTATTTTATGTGTGGATACGGCTCTCAGGAGATTGATGGCAGAAGGAATTGAACCGGATGCAGTAATTGGAGTAGACCCGGTAAAGTGGGCGGCATATCAGGAGGAATTTGTTCCGCATTACCAGAATATGATGTGGATTACAGAGAGTTGCGCAAATGTAGCAATTACAAAAGCAGTACACAGTTACCGCAATGTGTTTATCGATGGGGAGGATGAACTGAATAATCATTTGTTCGAGCAGTTTGGTCTTCCTTTGCCCCAGTTGGCAACAGGAGGTTCTGTGGCGAACACTGGTTTTTCTTTGTTGGAATCCTGGGGCTTTGACACAATTATACTGATGGGACAGGATCTGGCGTTGACAGGAAATCGGAGGTATTCTGACCAAGAAGGAGATGCAGCACAGCAGTCTTTGGACAAAGGATTTACTTTATTTGAAACAGAGGGCTATTATGGAGGAACGGTAACGACGCGAGAGGATTATTTTACTTACCTGAAGTGGTTTGAGGGGGCGTTTTCGATCAGTTCGGTGTCCCATATTATAAATGCTACCGAAGGGGGAGCGATGATTCATGGTGCCGAGAATATGACTTTGCGGAAGGCTTTGGATACTTATGCCCAAAAAGAATATTCTGTAAGAGACTGTATTGACCAGATACCTCGGGCATTTACGGAGGAGCAAAAGGAAGAATTGGACCGACAACTTCGCAATCTGCCGGCCAGAGTAAATTATTTTATACGTCTGTTTAAGGAAGGTAAAAATCTGGCAGAGCGGGCGATGACCCTTTCTACCAGAGAAAATCCGAACCAGCGGGAGTTGATGGAGATTCAAAAACGTCTGGAAAAGATTGACGAAAGTACCCGCGATGAGTTGGAGTTTATTGCGATTTCAGACCGTGCCTGTAAAACGGAACGGACGATTGTGCGGGAGCAGTTGACGATGTCTTGTGAGGAGCAGGATACTAATGTGTCAGTGTTAAAAGGGATTATTGGACTGTATGACGGTTTTCTGGAGGCAGCTATAGATATGCGTCAGTGTGCAGAAGAAATGGTGAAGGAACTGGATGAAGAAGGGTGGCGTTAACATGGATATTTTAGCGGTGATTCCAGCACGAAGCGGTTCTAAAAGTGTACCGGATAAAAACATCCGGGACATTGGCGGAAAGCCTATGCTGGCATATTCGATTGAGCATGCACAAAAGTCTCATTACATCAATCGGGTGATTGTCAGTACGGACAGTGAAAAATATGCCGGAATTGCAAAAAAATATGGTGCAGAGGTTCCTTTTTTGCGTCCGGCGGAATATGCGACAGATACCGCGTTGGATTATGATGTATTCCGGCATGCATTGAAATGGCTCCGGGAAGAGGAGGGATATGAGCCGGAATTAGTGGTACAGTTGCGACCCACTTACCCGATACGAAGAATTGAGGATATCGATACTATGGTTGAGCGGATGCTGGCGGAACCATTGGCAGATTCCATCAGAACCATCGCGCCGGCAAAAGAAATTCCTTACAAGATGTGGAGAAAAGAGGAAAGTGGAAGGTTGATGCCGCTGCTTACAGATATCCCGGAGTGTTATAATATGCCGAGACAGCAACTTCCGAAGGTGTATTACCAGAATGCCTGTATTGATATTTTTCGGGCACCCTGTGAGAAATATCCGTCCATGACATTTACCAGCGTAGCGGCACGCTCGTC
>JAQXNR010000018.1 GCA_029098105.1 Lachnospiraceae bacterium | reverse complement strand
CAGGGCGGGCGTCTTGAAATCGAATTTGAGAACCCGGTCCGGGCGGTTACGCCGGGACAGGCAGTGGTGTTTTATGACCGGGATGTGGTGCTGGGTGGCGGCGTGATTGTGGATTCTGATGGCAGGGAAGAATAGTAATTATATTGAAATATGAAGAATCTATGAAATTCATGGTAATTCCTTTGACTATTTTGGGAATGCTTTGTATAATGGCATTTACACTTGGATATAGTTGGATTTGCACAAGGATTTGTTGGAAAGGAAGGAATTGACATGTTTTTTTATGATGTAACGTATGGACTGGTGATTTTGGGAGCGCTGCTCTGTATGATTGCTTCGGCTAACGTGAAGAGTACCTATAATCGCTACAAGAGAGTGCATAATTCCCGGGGCGTGTATGCTCAGGATGTGGCGCAGCAGATGCTTCGGGAAGCAGGAATTTACGATGTGCGCATTGAGCGGGTTTCTGGTGACTTGACAGACCATTATGACCCGAAGGCGAAAGTATTGCGGTTGTCTGATACGGTATATGGTTCCACTTCTGTGGCAGCTGTTGGAGTGGCAGCGCATGAGTGTGGGCATGCCATTCAGCATCAGCAGGAGTATAAACCGATTCAGTTGCGAAATGCGATTGTTCCCATTGTGAATTTTGGTTCTAATGCAGCATGGCCAGTGTTGCTTTTGGGGGCGATTATGGGTAGCGGAGTTTTGCTGAACATCGGTATTGTATTGTTTTCTCTAGCAGTTTTGTTCCAACTGGTCACATTGCCGGTAGAGTTTGACGCCTCTCGGCGGGCAATCACTATATTGCGGCAGGATGGTATTTTGCAGGGAGAAGAACTGGGAGGAGCGAAAAAGGTTTTAACTGCAGCGGCAATGACTTATGTGGCATCTATGGTAGCCATTTTGTTGCAGTTGTTCCGGGTATTGTTGTTATTTGGAAGAAGAAATAATGACTAGAAAGAAAAGGTTAAATCAAAAAGGATGATAGGTTGAGCGCATTCAAAAGATTGAAATTGCCAACCTGTCATCCCTTTTTACTGTTATCTGCTTTCTAATGCTTACTTACCAGAAGCGCTGTCAGATACGTTGCTTCCGCCAGTGCTATTTGTTCCGGCGTTACTGGCATTGTTGCTGGCAGAAGTGTCAGCTTTGTTGGAACTCTTGTTAGAGGCTTTGTTAGAAGCCTTATTCTGTGCTTTGTTGGAAGCCTTGTTGCTGTCGCTGGCATTTTTGTAGCAATCGTTTGCGTTTGTTGTTTTCATTGTAATGTCTCCCTTCTGTTGAATTCAATTGTACAGCGAAAGAAAATAGAATAATTATGTGATATTGGCATAATTGATTTATTCTATTCACTGTACTAAAATAGTATCTGAAAAAAATGTGGAATTATACTGGAAGAAAACAGGTGGAAATAAGGTAAATATTGGAGAAAATCAAAATTTGTGCATTTCGCACAAAAAAAAATGTTAGTTTGTTACAGATTTTTTTGTAATTTCCTGTTGTAATTTATCACCTTTTGAAATATAATAAGGATGTTGATAGGACATCCTATATGAGGAACTTATCAACGCACTATATAACCCCTTATTAATTATTTATACTCCCCTCATGAACAACCATCAGTTTCCCCTGATGGTTGTTTTACTTTGTCCATATTTTTATCGGCAATGGCAATTTCATATTTATTAGGCAATTTGACGAAACTGGACACATACGAAGATGAGTCTGCATATAATAGAATAAGTAAGTGTTGGATGTGAGGGACGTGGTTCAGCAGATTTGGGCAAGCCGTGTTGTGGAGTATATTCAAAGTCATAACTGTTTTGTAATGGATTTGCGGGAAGTGCCTGCATTTCGCAGGGGACATTTGCCAAAAGCGGTACAGGTGGATGCTGAGGATGTGGAGGAGAACCGGTTTAGTTTTCCAAAAGATGTACCGATTGTGGTATATTGTGATGAAGGTTCGGTCAGCCTGCGGGTAGCAAGACTGCTTTCCATGCGGGGATATTATGTGTATAATCTCGCCGGGGGCTATGAAGCATTTTTGCGGTATCAGGAAAAAAGCGAAACGCGATGAGACCATTTTCTTGTAAAACATGGGGCAGACTGTTATAATAATAGGCGAATGAGAACAAGTAGAAACAACGATGAGGTACAACATGAAAACCTATGAATTGATTGCACCCTGTCATTTTGGTATGGAAGCGGTGTTGAAACGGGAAATATATGATTTGGGATATGAGATTAGTAAGGTAGAGGATGGTAAAGTTACGTTTATTGGAGATGCAGAGGCAATTTGCCGGGGCAATCTTTTTCTTCGGACGACAGAACGGATTCTGATTAAGATTGCAAGTTTTCGCGCCACTACCTTTGATGAATTGTTTGAGAAGACAAAGGCGTTGGATTGGGAGGAATACATTCCGGAGGACGGGCGGTTCTGGGTTGCCAAGGCAACTTCCATCAAGAGTCAGTTGTTCAGTCCTTCGGACATCCAGCGCATTATGAAAAAGGCAATTGTAGAGCATTTAAAGCCGGTTTATGGAGTGTCCCAGTTCCCGGAGACGGGAGCGGCGTTTCCGCTACGGGTTACGTTTATGAAGGATGAGGTCACCATTGGACTGGATACCAGTGGGGAATCTCTGCACAAGCGGGGATACCGGAAGGCGACAGTGAAGGCTCCGGTGACGGAGACGCTGGCAGCGGCGTTGATTCTGCTCACGCCCTGGAACCGGGACCGTATTTTAGTAGACCCGTTTTGCGGAAGTGGGACCTTTCCAATTGAGGCCGCAATGATTGGTGCGAATATTGCCCCAGGGTTGAACCGTCATTTTTTGGCAGAGGACTGGGGACATCTTATTCCGAAAAAGGACTGGTATGAGGCGGTGGAAGAAGCCCGAGATGTTATGCATCAAAATATTTCCATGGATATTCAGGGTTACGATATTGATGGGGAGGCAGTACGGGCGGCAATGGAAAATGCCCGGCGTGCCGGTGTGGACCAGATGGTTCATTTTCAAAGGCGGGATGTGGCACAACTGCATCATCGGAAAAAATATGGTTTTATTATTTCCAATCCCCCCTATGGCGAAAGATTGTCCACAAAGGAGCAGATGCCCGCTTTGTACAAGCAGATGGGAGAGGCTTTTGCCGGATTGGACAGTTGGTCCTATTTTCTGCTCACTTCTTTTGAGGATGTGGAAAAATATATTGGGAGAAAGGCGACCAAAAACCGCAAAATATACAACGGCATGCTGAAGACTTATTACTATCAGTTTATGGGACCGAAGCCGCCGCGAAAAAAACATTTTGAAGAAGAGAAGCAGGAATAATTCTTTTGGATGTTGATGGATGCGTTTAAGATAAGGATATGGTGGGATACGATTGAAGAATAAAAAACGAAATATACAGGATGCAGAGAGGGAACGGCAAATACTTCGACGTCGCTTTGTCAGCATTGGAGGTGTGATGTTGGTAATGATTCTAGTGCTGGCATTGACACCTCAGGTAAGAAAACAAGTGACAGGGTATTGGAAGAAGATGCATTCCCCCCAGGTGACAGTTACTGCGATGAAGTCGGAGAATACCGGGAAAGTAAAGACGAAAAAACTGGAAGAAGGAAAAAATAAGGTAGACTACTCTGTGGTACATGGAACCGTTACGACGGTGAGGAAGGAGACTCCGGGACAGCAGTTTTTGGACAGTAAGGAAACGTGGAATACCTATCGGGGATTTTCCTTTTGTCTGACATTGCCGGAAGGAATGAAGCCGGAGGAATTTACTTTTCAAGACGATTATATGAAGAAAACCCTGACGATTTCCTTTCCGCTGGAATACTATGAAGAAATGCGGGAACATCAGCTGGAAGGGCTGATGTCGAATATCAAAAAGGTCCGCTATAAAAAGAAAGTGGATTGTGCCAGATTAAAGATTACTTTTGCTCATACATATGCTCTTCACTATTGTATTGAGGATAATATACTCTATGTCAAATATGGTTTTCCATCTTATTATTATGATCAGATTGTGGTGATTGACCCGGGACATGGGGGGGTGGATTATGGAGCCTACACATGGAACCAGTCTTATATTGAAAAGAAGATTGTTCTGGCAGTTACCGAAAATCTGATTCGTGATTTTGAAAAACAGGACAAGGTTATGGTGTATTATACAAGGGCAGATGACACCGGAGTTGCCTTGGCGGACCGAATTGGTCTGGCAAATGAGATTGGGGCAGATTTGTTTGTCAGTCTGCACTGCAATTATTTGGCGTGGGGAAGGGCTTATGGCGTGGAGACGGCTTATAATGAAAAGGATAACGGAGAATCCTATAACAGTGAGTGGCTGGCGAAGAAAATGCAGGATGCCTTTTGTGAGTCCATGGGACTATACAACCGGGGACTTATAAAAGGAGGCGACCTTCGGGTACTGCGGCTTGCCAATATGCCAGCGTGTCTTTTGGAAATGGGATTTATTAGCGATGGAAGTGATGCTACGGTGTTGTCAGATCCGCAGAAGCAGCAGTTGGCGGCGACTACGATTGAAACTGTGATTTATGAGGCATTGGAGGAAATGAAATGAAGAAACGTATTATTTTTGCAACAGGAAACGAGAATAAAATGATAGAAATCCGGGAGATTTTTGCAGATTTGGATTATGACATCTGCTCTATGAAGGAAGCCGGGATTGCAGTTGAGGTAGAAGAAAACGGAAGTACTTTTGAGGAAAATGCAATGTTGAAGGCAAAGGCGATTGCGGAGCAGTGTCAGGATATTGTGCTGGCAGATGATTCCGGGCTGGAGATTGACTATTTGAATAAAGAGCCGGGAATTTATTCGGCGCGTTACCTGGGACATGATACTTCCTACACATATAAGAATGAGAAGATACTGGAGAAACTTGCCGGAGTGCCGGATGACAAGCGGACTGCCCGGTTTGTGTGTGCTATTGCAGCCGTATTTCCCGATGGGCATACGATGGTAAAACGGGCGACGATTGAAGGACGGATTGGTCACGAAATTGCCGGAGAAAATGGATTTGGCTATGACCCAATTTTTTATGTACCGGAATATGGATGTACGACAGCGCAACTGACACCAGAACAGAAAAATGCAATCAGTCACCGGGGAAAGGCGTTGCGTTTCATCCGGGAGGAATTGGAGAAACAGGCGAAATAACTTTCCTGTCGGAGACTTGCGCAGAGGGTTTGGCTGTGTTAAAGTAGAAATAGAGAAGCAAAGTTGTTTGATTACAAAGGAGTTTCTATGAAGATATTAGTAATGAGTGATTCCCATGGTAAAAATGATGATGTGAAGCAACTGATTGAACAGGTTGGAGATGTGGATATGATGATTCACTTGGGAGATGTGGAACGGGGCGATGATTACATCCGGTCCATTGCCCGTTGTCCTCAGGACCAGATTTATTTAATCAGCGGGAACAATGACTACAATCTGGATTTACCTTACCAGGAGATTATTGACATCGGTGGGTATAAGACTCTTTTGACGCATGGGCACCGTTTCTATGTCAATAGTGGGACGAGTTACCTGCGGGAATATGCACAGGAGAATTCCATTGACATTGTAATGTATGGTCATACCCATGTACCCTATATTGATATTGGGGAGGATGTGACGATTTTGAATCCGGGAAGTTTGTCTTATCCCAGGCAGGTAGGACGCAAGCAGACTTTCCTGCTGATGCAAATTGATGATGAAGGACAGGCGCATTATTCTCACGGTTATTTGCGCTCCAGTCTGAAGGATGTTTATGGAAAGATGTTTTAGTAGAAAAGCCCCGGTAGAGCGAAAGCAGCCGGGACTTTTGTTGCAATAAATGGAAAGGAAAAAAGAATGAAAAAAGGCGAGATTTACGAGGGCGTTGTAGAACGGGTAGATTTTCCGAATAAAGGATATGTGCAGATTGAGGACCGCAGGGTAGCGGTAAAAGGTGTAATTGCAGGGCAGCGGGTAAAGGTGCGGATGAAACGGTTGCGCAGGGAAAATGCCCAGGCAACGCTGATAGAGGTGGTGGAACCCTCTCCTTTAGAGGATGCTACGCCAGTTTGCCCTCATTTTGGAAATTGTGGCGGTTGTTCTGCCCAGACGATGAGTTACACCAATCAACTCCGGGTGAAAAGCGGAATTGTAGAGGATTTGTTGCGTCCCTTTCTCAATAAGAATGGAGTTTGCATGGAAGAACCAGTTGCCAGCCCGCTGGAATGGGGCTACCGAAACAAAATGGAATTTTCTTTTGGAGATGAGGTAAAGGGGGGAGAACTGGCGCTGGGCATGCATCGGAAAAACAGCACCTATGATGTGGTGAATACACCGCAGTGCCAGATTGTGCATTCGGACATGACGGCGATACTGTCAAAGACGCTGGTGTTTTTCCAGCAGCAGAAGAATTCTTTTTACCGGAAGATGCAGCATACGGGATGTCTGCGCCATCTGGTGGTAAGACGTTCCTTTGCCACTGGAGAGTTATTGGTCAATCTGGTGGTGACGACTCAGGAGGAGGTAGATACTCAGGGGTATGTAAAGTCTTTGTTGGAGTTGGAGGAAAGTCATGAGTTGCAGGGACAGTTTGCCGGAATCCTGCTGACTAAAAATGACAGTCTTTCCGATACGGTACAGAGCGATGAGACGATTGTGCTGTATGGCAGAGACTTTATTCAGGAGCAGATTTTGGGACTGCAGTTTAAAATTTCTCCCTTTTCCTTTTTTCAGACAAACTCCAAAGGGGCGGAAGTCCTGTATGAAAAGGTGCGACAATATGTAGGTGAGACGAAAAATAAGGTGATTTTTGATTTGTATAGCGGCACTGGAACGATTGCGCAAATTCTGGCTCCTGTGGCGAAAAAAGTGATTGGGGTGGAGATTGTCGCAGAGGCGGTGGAGGCGGCAAAGGTGAATGCCGAAGGAAACGGCCTTACTAACTGTGAGTTTATCGCCGGGGATGTGTTGAAAGTGATTGATGAGATTGAAGAAACGCCGGACATGATTGTGGTGGATCCGCCCCGGGACGGGCTGCATCCGGTGGCGTTGCAGAAGATTATGAATTATGGGGTGGACCAACTGGTGTATATTTCCTGCAAGCCCACGTCACTGGCGCGGGATTTGGCGCTGTTTGAGGCGGGGGGATACGAGGTGGAGCGCGCCGGGTGTGTGGACATGTTTCCGCAGACGGGGCATGTGGAGACTGTTGTTCTTCTTTCCCACCAAAAATCGACAGAGTATATTTATGTAGACTACGAGCCTGAAAATGCAGATTATCTCAAGGGTATTGCAGGAAGTGCGACGTACAGAGAGATAATCGAGTGGAGTCAAAATAAATATGGTGTAAAGGTTCGTTCTTCTGAAATAGCACAAGTAAAAGATATGTGCGGAATGGAAAAGCGAGAGAACTATAATCTCGGAGCAGAAGTACATAGAGTTCATAAAGTTACAGCCGAAAGGGCAAAGTTAATAAAAGAAGCATTCAAGCATTTTCGAATG
>JAQXNR010000017.1 GCA_029098105.1 Lachnospiraceae bacterium | reverse complement strand
TGGTAGAAGAAGCACCAGTGGAAGAGCCTGTAGCGGAGGAACCAGTGGTAGAAGAATCACCAGTGGAAGAACCTGCAGTGGAGGAACCAGTGGTAGAAGCTGCTGCTTCTGCAGAGCCAGTTCCCGAGGAAGAAAATCCGGTGAAGGTGATAGAAGGAGTAGAGTTCGGAGACAATGGTATTCCGGTTGCAGCCCAGAAATATATTGGCAAATATGTTGCTTCTTCCGCAGTGCGTAAGCAGTTCCGTAAGCCTTTCGAGAAGATTGTTAAGAAACGAGGAAATTACCGAAATATTGTAGTTCTCTCCAGAAAGGGATGCAGTGTTACCAATGTAGCTATTGATTTTGCAAGAACTTACCATGAATTGGGATTGTGTAAGACAAAGGTAGTAGCAACTATTAAGGCGAAGGTGTTAAATAAGACGGATTTAACGAAAATTCTTCCTAAGTTAAAGGGCGGATGTCTTCTGGTTGAACACGCTGGTGACCTTTCCCATGAGAAAGCCCTGGAAGTATTTGATATAGTAAATAATCCGGAGAATGATATTGTGTTAATGCTGGTTGGCGAGGTTATGTCAGTTACCGCAATGTTTGGTAAAAATTCGGAATTGAATTCTCTGTTCCATGCATTGTTCCTGCTCCATGATTTGTCGGATATTGATTTGACAGACATTGCAGTTGCCTATATGAAGGAACATGATTATGACGCGGACGAAGATGGTATGCGGGCGTTGAAGAATCGGATTTCCAATCTGGAGCATAACGGTATTGACAACGTATTAGCAGTAGTGGATGCTGCCATTGCAAAAGCAGAGAAGCGTTCTCAGAACAATCTTACAGATGTTGTATTTTTAGATGACTATGAGGATAGCGGATTAAATGTATTGAAAGAATTCGATTTTGAGTAAATACCTGTAATGTTAAATTGAAAAAGAATTGAGAAAACTGTCGGTTTTACTGGCAGTTTTCTTGTTTTATAGAAATCTCATTCTTGACAGTTTGTATACCAATCGGTATAATAACTTTAAGATAGTTAGAAATATGGAAGAGAGGAGGATGTATGGATAATCGTGAGAAAATATTAGATGTTTCTTTGGATTTGTTTTATGATAAGGGGTATGATGCTGTGAGTGTGCAGGAAATTGCAGAGCAGGCAGGCATTACGAAGCCGACATTGTACTACTATTTTGGAAGTAAGTATGGATTGTTGGAAGCCTTGCTGGCGGATGGTTTTGACAAACTGTTCCGACAGTTGAATCCGGCAATGCACAGCGGGGATAATGATATTCGTAACACGCTCTTTAATGTGGCGAAGGCATTTTTGAATTTTGCTATGACAGAGAGAAGTTTCTTTTTTTTTATGTTGTCCCTGATGTATTCCGCCCGAGGGAATGATCCCTATTTAGCTGTAAAACCGCATTTGTATAAGTTATACCGTTCTATTACAGAACTGTTTTCGAATGCAGGGGGGCAGTTGGGCAATATGAATGGAAGACAGGAGACATTTGCCATGGGGTTTCTCGGTTTTCTGAATCAGTATGCGTTTACGTTTTCTGAGAAGCATCATGAAGAAGACCATGTAACAGATGAAGAGGTTCATGCATTAATACAGCAGTTCATGTATGGAATCGTAACATAGAAAATATGAGCAAGGAAAGGTGATAGAATTATGGAGAGACATATTCAGCAGTTTGTTGATTATGATATGGTAAATCGGATTGTGAACGGATTTGAGACATTTCCCCAGAAAGTGCTGGGACCGCATCAGGTTGATGGCGGTTATGTGATTACTGCATACCATCCCAGTGCCTGTGGTATGACCATTCGTTTAGAGGGAGAAACCTCTGACCGGGAGATGGAGTGCATTCATGACAAGGGAGTTTACTCTATTTTTCTGCCGGGAAAGAAATATAAAAAATACCGGATTACAAAGTATTTTCAGGATGGCAACCATGTTACCGGAGAGGATCCATACAGTTTTTCTTCCTTTATTACAGAAGCGGACTGCTACCTTTTTGGAAATGGAATTCATTACCAGATTTATGAAAAACTGGGTGCTCATCCGATGGAATTGGATGGGGTATACGGAACCTATTTTGCAGTGTGGGCGCCTCATGCAAAGCGTGTCAGTTTAGTTGGAGATATGAATATGTGGGATGGCAGAGTGTACCCTATGAGACGTCGTGAAGACATGGGTATTTTTGAATTGTTCATTCCCCATATTGGACCGGGAGAGATTTACAAATATGAGATTTTGACCCAAAAGAGTGATTTGATTTTGAAATCCGATCCTTTCGGAAATGAATTTCAGATGCGTCCGGAGAATGCTTCTGTTGTCACTGATTTAAAAGGGTTTGACTGGCAGGATGGAGGCTGGATGAGAAAGCGGAATGCCAGTGATACATATAAACTACCCATGAATATTTATGAGGTGCATATTGGTTCTTGGAAACGGGCTGGAGAGAAGCAGGATACGTTTATGAATTACCGGGAAATTGCCCATGACCTGGCAGAGTATTGTGAATATATGGGATATACGCATGTGGAGTTAATGGGAATTTCAGAACATCCTTTTGATGGCTCTTGGGGATACCAGGTAACGGGGTATTTTGCACCGACTTCCCGCTTTGGAAATCCAAAGGATTTCATGTATTTTGTGGATTATATGCATCAACATGGAATCAGCGTGATTCTGGATTGGGTTCCCGCACATTTCCCCAAAGATGGATTTGCTTTGGGAAGATTTGATGGAGAACCGGTATATGAGCATCCGGATAGCAGATTAGGGGAACATCCAGATTGGGGTACTTATATTTTCAATTATGGCAAAAAAGAAGTATCCAACTTCCTGATTGGAAGTGCACTGTTCTGGCTGGAGAAGTTCCATGTAGATGGATTGCGGACGGATGCCGTGGCTTCCATGCTCTATTTGGATTATGGAAAACAGGATGGACAATGGGTTGCCAACAAATATGGCGGCAAGGAGAATCTGGAAGCAGTAGAGTTCTTAAAACATCTGAATTCGATTGTGGAGAGACGCCAGCCGGGAGCAATGGTAATCGCAGAGGAGTCTACTGCATGGCCGAATGTAACGAAGCGCCCGGAGGATGATGGATTAGGATTTACTTATAAATGGAACATGGGATGGATGAACGACTTTTTGGAGTATGTTTCCAAAGACCCTCTGTTCCGAAAAGGAGTACATAACAAACTTACCTTTGCCATGGCTTACCATCATTCTGAGAAATATGTGCTGGTGCTTTCCCATGATGAAGTGGTACATGGTAAATGTTCCATGATTAATAAGCAACCGGGAGAAATGTATGAGAAGTTCCAAGGACTCCGTACGGCATATGGTTTTATGTTTGGACATCCGGGTAAAAAACTGCTCTTTATGGGACAGGATTTTGCACAGTTGCGGGAGTGGAGCGAGGAAAGAAGTCTGGACTGGTATTTGTTGGATGACCCAATGCATCGCAAAATGCATAACTGGGTAAGAGCACTGCTCCATCTTGAAAAGGATTACAAAGCTCTTTATGAGACAGATTACACGGATGGGTTTGAATGGATGAACTGTGACGACAATGAAAAATCCATTGTTACCTTTGTGCGTAAGTCTCCTAATGGAAAAAATTCGCTGTTATTTGTTTGTAATTTTACTCCGGTGGTATGGGATAAGGGATACCGTGTTGGTGTGCCCAATGCGGGAAAGTACAAAGAGATATTGAACAGTGATTCCGAAGAGTTTGGCGGAAGCGGAGAATATATGAATGGGGATGTACGGGCAACAAAACAGGAATGGGATGGAAAAGACTATTCTATTCCGGTAATCGTACCACCCATGAGTTGTGTTATTTTTGAGTACACTCATAAAATAGAAGAAGCACAAGAGAAGTCTCAGACACAGACGAAAAAGAAAACTACAAAGAAAAAGAGCAGTACCACGAAGAAGACGACAACTGCAACCGCGAAGAAAAGAACTACAAGAAAAACGACAGCGAAGAAATAGCATAATGGATTAAAAAAATAGAAGTATTAGAGCATAGCGCAGAAGTTGTGTTGTTTACGAAAGGAGTGTTTCATGAACAATGCAGGTTCTGCGCTTGTATTTTGACTTGGATATTTTATATTTTTTACAAACCCTTCAGCATTTTCCCTCATTCTGCCGAAATATATTATAGCATTTTGATTTTAATGAAAAACAGAGAAAGAAGACAGAACGGGAAGTGAATTGAGTATGAACAATATAAGTGTGAGTATGGCAGCACAGCAGACCAATACACAGACAGAGACATTTCAGTCGGAAATGGTTTCCTGGACTAGAGGAAAGAGTTCCATTTTGAACCATGTTGGAACGGTAGTAAAGGGAACGGTGTCTGGTGTTGGGGAACAAGCAAAGGTGCGAATTGGCGACCGGGACATTCCTGTCCGGCAGGAACTGCTTCAGAACCGGAAAGTCGGAGATGAGATTTCATTTATGGTGGAAGCTACCGATGGGAAGAGTGTTGCCTTGAAAATAATGCAGGAGTATGTGGGGGCAGAGGCAGGAGAATCCTCAAAAGACGTATTGAAGAATGTGAGCCAGTTAAAGGTACAGCGCAATACAGAGGAATTTGCAGGAATTTTGAGTGAATCGGATTTGCGGGTGGATGTGACAGAGGATGTGGGAGAAGATGCCAAGAGACTCTCTGGCTTATCTGCAGAGGATTTGAGAATGTTGCGACGTTTGGGAATCGATGTGGCAAATTCCGATTTAAGTCATTTGATGGGATTGGTTAATCAGTACCACGCCCAGCAGGAAGGTCGTACATTCCAGACGGGAAGCCCCGAAGTGACTGAGGCGATTGCAAAAGCACAAAATATGGGGAAAATTTCAGATGCGGCCTTGAAATACATGATGGACCATCAGATGTCCTTTACCTATGAAAATGCTTATAAGGCGGAGTTTAGTGCAGTAGGGCAACAACCGCAGCAGGAACTCTCTGCTACGGAGTGGCAGCAACTTCGGCCCCAGGTGGACAAGATGTTAGAGAGTCAGGAAATCATCGTAAATCAGGAGACAGAGCAGGTGGCAAAATGGCTGATTGAACAGGGATGCGATATTAGCCGGGACAATCTTTTGCTGTTTCAGCAGGTTAGTGATTATAATGACAATGGTTTGGATGTGGACAACTACCGGGAAAATGTAGTTTCCCAGTTGAACGTGGGAGGAAGCGCGCAGCAAGCACTGCTTTGTGGAACGGGTGCAGCGGTGCAGGCAGAAGAAATTGTAGAACAACTTCAGAATGTAGGTTATGAAGCTTGTGAACAGGTGGAGAAGGAGGAGGAAACACCTACACTGGAGCATTTGTTTGCGGCACAGTACAGAGTAGAGGCGTACCATCTCACTTTGCAGCAGGAAGTGGATGTTCGCCCTATAGAGCAGATGCCACTGCAACAGGAGAATGGAGAAAAAGATACATTTCAGGGAGATTCCGATGCGTCTTCCAGTACATACTACCAGTTGCAGGAAATACGGTTACGGTTGACGGTACAGGCAAGTTACCAGATGATTCAAAAAGGCTTTCCTTTAATGCAGGAAAGTTTGAAAGATATTATTGAAGAGTTGAATCAGATAGACCGGGAGCAGACAGCGGGGATGTTTCGGGATTCTCGGGTAGCCTACACCTCGTCTTCTGAAGCAGTTTACCAGGAGACAATGGTGGTAACAGCGGTAGTTCCTAAATTGCCGATTGCAACTCTTGGAGTTGTGGCAGGGGCTCAGGAAGCCCTTACCCTGCACAGTATATACCGGCAGGGTGTGGTTGTGGCAGCCGGTTATTCTCATTTGGAATCAAAGGGAGAGGGTGCCTATTACGAGACAATAGGTGGAGCGGTTTCTTCCTATGAGACGATGATGACAAAACCCCGGGCGGATATGGGAGATTCCGTTAAGAAAGCCTTTGACCGGATGGATTCCCTGCTGGAGGAGATGGGAATTGATGCAACAAAGGAAAATCAGAAAGCAGCCAGAATTCTTGCCTATAATCAGATGGAGTTGTCTAGAGAAAATATCCAGAAAATAGTGCAACTGGATGTGCAACTGATGGGAATCATTCAGGATATGCAGCCGGAAATTGTATTGGGACTGATTCGTGATGGAATCAATCCATTAAAACTTTCTCTTTCCCAGTTAAGAAAAGAGATTGATTTCCAAAAAGAAAAGAATGGAACCAGCAGTGAGGAAAGTTATAGTCAGTTTTTATACCAGATGGATTCTACGGGAGCGATGGAGAAGGAAGAACGGGACAGTTACATTGGAATTTACCGTCTGCTCAAGGCAGTTACCTCCTATAGCGACAGAGATTTAGGAGCAGTGGTAAAGAATGAGCAGGAAGTAACGCTTGCCAATCTCCTTTCCGCTCATCGCAGCCGAAAACAGCAGGGAAAAGAAATTGTTATAGATGATGCGTTCGGATTACTTCAGGATATGGAGAATTCCGGCACTTCCATAACAGAGCAGATTTCGGCAGCCTTTTCCAAATTGAAGCAGGACATGGCACAGAGTTTTTCTTCTTATGATGGGACTCATCAGGAAGAATTGTGTAATCTGGAACAGAAAAGCATGGAACAGTTGTCAGAGGTTTCAAAGGAAGGTCTGAATTTACTACAACGGTTGGAATTGCCCTATACTCCGGCAAATCTCACCGCCGCCCAAAATCTGCTGAGACATTCCGGTGCTTTTTACCAGGAAATACGAAAGGAACTGGTGCGCCGGGAGAACAGGGAACTCACTGCTTTTGATACATTGGAAGAAAAAATATTTGCCCGGATAGAGGAATTGGATTCTTTAGAGGATGCGGGACAGGAAGAAAAAACAACAGAACAGGGAGTACCTCTGTACCAGGATGCCTTTGAAAGTGCCTTTCATATTATGGATGAGCAAATGCGGTTTACCGGAAGAGATGTGATGGCAGTCCGGCAGATTCGGACAATGATGCGCTTAGCGGATGCGATGGAGCAAAACCAGAATTATATGGTTCCCATAACGGTAGGTGACGAAGTGTTGACGATGACTGTGCGTTTTCAGAGCCAGCAGGAAGGGCAGCAGGGCTTTTTTGCCGAAGTGGATACGTTGCGCTATGGAGTGGTTCAGGCACAGTTGCAATTACAGGAGGACAGGGGAATGCTTTCCTTCTATTGTGAATCCGGGGAGGGAGCTGAGGCAATCACAAGGCAGCAGGATGTTTTTGTGGCGACGTTGAATGAGATGGGAATCCAGATGGAGATGACGCAGACGAAGGCTCTTTCTCCGGAAACTTTGATGGAGCGTTTCCTCTCGGAAGAACCTTTGAATGATTCCCGGGCAACAGTGGAAAAAGAGGAAGGTACCAAGGTAAAAAGCCGGACTTTGTATGAATCAGCAAAGGCATTAGTAGGGCTTATTAGGGCTTTGTAATTTTTTTCAGGGAGTTATTTTAAGGGTTAGGAAAAAATAGCGGGAAACCGATATATTTTATAGATGCAAGGAGCGCATGGGGCAGATTGTATTTCAGGGAAGAAGAAAAAGAGAATCTGCTAATACCATGAAAAGGATGATGTGAGATGAAAGTTAATCATAATATGACAGCGGTGCGAACAAATCTGAATCTGAATCGTACCAACAGAAAACTGGACAACTCCACCTACCGTCTTTCCTCCGGTTATAAAATCAATGCAGCAAAGGATGACCCGGCGGGATATGCGATTTTAAAACGTCTGAACAAGCAGATTAAGGGATTGTCTCAGGCAGACAACAATGCGGGAGATGCAATTTCTGCGATTAACACGGCAGAGGGCGCGCTAATTGAAATTCAGGCAATGCTGCAGCGGATGAACGAGTTGGCGGTACAGGCGGCAAATGATACGAATACGCCGGAAGACCGGGACAATATTCAGGATGAGATTGCTCAGTTAAAAGAAGAGATTAACCGTGTTGCGGAGACTACAGATTATAATGGAAGAACGATGCTCAACGGGGATTCCCAGCGTACTTCTTATGTTGCCAAGGCAGACGAGACTCTGGCAAGCAGTATTCGTATTTTAAGCCAGTCTACGACAGTATTACCCGGCTCTTATGAACTGGAAGTGACCAGTGACCCAGAGCAGGCAACAGTTAATTTAACACTGGCTCCGGGAACATTTCAGTTGAATGGTGAGAAGATTACCATAACCCAGGAGGAAATTAACGATTTGTCTGCTTACGAAAAAGTGCAGACAGTGTGTGACCGTTGCAATATTACACTGACCCAGAATGGTGCCAATCTTACTCTGACGACAAAGGAATATGGGGTGGATGCTTATATTGACGCTTATGTGAATATGACCCGCTACAATGATACCGGAAAGGATGTGGAGGCCACCATTACCCGGAATCCGGGAGGCTTTACAGATACTGCGGTAATGAGTGTAGATGGCAATATTATTGTTGTGACAGACACGAATGGATTTGAATTGCGGATTAAGACAGAGACTGGTGCACAGACAGAGGGAACGGTGACTGCAGAGGTAAAGGATGCCAGCACTTTACAGATTCAGGTGGGCAGTGAGGCAGACAACATGCTGGAACTGATTTTTGAGAAAGTGTCCACAGAGACTTTGGATATTGATTATGTCAATGTGCGGACCTATGAGGGAGCACAGAAAGCCATTGAGGATATACAGAATGCCATTGACAAGATTTCCATGATTCGCTCCAAACTGGGTGCTTATGAGAACCGACTGGGATATGCACAGGATAGTCTGTCTATTCAGAGTTATAATGTAGAGGATGCCACAAGCCGTATTGGAGACACAGACATGGCAAAGGAAATGACTACCTATACCGAATTGAATGTGTTGGAGCAGGCTACTTCCAGTATTTTGTCCAAGGCAAATCAGAGAGCAGAGACGATTTTGCAGTTGTTGCAGAGTTAAATAAAGAATGCGATGATATATATACTGGTAACGTGAGGTGAAGGTTAGTTATGACAGAGGAACAGATTAAAGATTATACATTGCGGATTACCCAGTCTAACGCCAGTGCTCTGGCTGTCATTACATGTGAACTGGCAGAGGATTGTATGAAGGAGGCAAAAACAGCAGTTGCCCGGGAGGACTGGAAGGAATACTGTCATCTGGTCAAAAAAGCAGAGCGTTATATAGGTGAACTGATTCACAGCATGAATGACAATGACCCTGCCGGGAAAATTATGATGGGGTACTGCGTAGAGGTACACCGGAACCTGATACAGGCGAGAATTGGAAAGATGCAGTCTTTGCTGGAGGAGGCAGAAGCCATGCTGAAACCAGTGCAGGAAGTGCTGACCCGGGTTGCCAGAGAGGATTCGGAACCTCCGGTTATGGAGAATACGCAGAAGATATATGTGGGGCTGACTTATGGGCGTACCAGTCTGAATGAGATGGCGGTAGATCCTCGCTCGAACCGGGGTTACACAGTGTAGTTCCTAAAAATAACAGAAAGCGATTTATATTTAAGGAGGCAGTGAAAAGATATGGCAAAAATAAAAGAAGATTGCATTTTTTGTAAAATTGCGAATGGACAGATTCCATCCAACAGTGTTTACGAGGATGAGGATTTTAATGTCATCCTGGATATTTCACCGGCATCAAAAGGACATGCCCTCATTCTTCCGAAAGTGCACTATGACAATGCTTACGAAATGGATGAGGCGTTTGCTGCAAAGGTATTTCCTCTGGCGACCAAACTGGCAGGGGCAATGAAAAAAGCATTAAACTGTGATGGTCTGAACATTGTACAGAATAATGAAGAGGCAGCAGGACAGACTGTATTCCATTTTCACATGCACCTGATTCCCCGGTATGAGGGCGATGAAGTGGATGTTACATGGAAGCAGCATGAGTCGGTTGCAGAGGAGCAGAGTGAAATCGTAAAGCAGATTCAAAAAGAACTGTAAGAAAAAATAAAGGAGTCTTACATGGACCGATTCATCGGCTGTTGTAAGACTCTTTTTTCTATGTAGTAGACTTAATAAAATTGAAACTGTACCTGAACCGGGTCTTTTAGTTTTTGCCCATTTCGTGAGGCCACATTGGTAGTAATGTTCAAGTAATAGGATTCTGTTGTGCTGTAGGGTTCGGTCGGTTCAATTTCAATCTGGTTGTTAACGGAATCGTACCGAATGGAAGTCTTTAAAGGAACATTGTTGGAATTGGCAACATACATTGTATTGGGATTCACTGTAGAGGGGTCCAATGGAATGTTGAACTTAATTCTCCAGACAAAATCCCCGGTCTTAAACTTCAAATCCTGTTTTACAATGCCGGATGCATTCGGTGTAGTGGATTGAATATTTAAAAATTTCTTGGCCATAGTATTCTCCTCACTTTCATGGTGAACATTAGGTAATTGGAAATGATTTTGTGTTAGATACGATGATTTGTAATAAATATTATAACGATGCTTCATTGCACAAAATTGGTGCAAAGGCGCATCTTATATAATATTTATTACAAACCATATGAACACTACAAACTGTAAATATGCAGTTTCGCAATTGCCTAATGGTGAACATAATAGACTGCTCATAACTACAGTGTATCATAAGATGAGATTGTTTTGCAATAACACTTTTGCAGGATTGTGAAAGTTTAAACAGGCACATCTCTGTGCTCCACAGAAGTAGAACTCTTTTTCGTTGACGCTTATGTATTTCTTCATTATAATATAGTTAAGTGGTATTTAAAAATGTTTGGGTAGCATAAATTGGAGGGTGCCTATGAAATTTTCTTCGCTTTATATTCGCAATTTTAAGTCCATTCGTGAATTGAATATTAAAGAGGTGGACAATGCACTGATACTGGTAGGAAAAAATAATACGGGTAAGACGGTAGTGCTCTATGCCATTCAGGCGATTACTGGTGATTACAAAATAAAGGATAGCGACTTTTTTGACAAGGACCAGAGTATTGTCATTGGAGGGACGCTTTCTATAGAGGAAGAAGATTTGCATGAACTGCACGAGAGTGGAGCAGTGAGCACCTATAAGAAATATGAAGTGTGGAACGAAGACTTCAGAATGAAGTTTCCGGGATTTCAGGATGGGGTTCTGCCCTTTGAATGCACTCTGCGCAAAGATGGTTCCATGAAATACGGGGATGGTGTCAGCAAAAATAATAAATACTTAAAGCAGGTGTTTCCCAAGATTTATTTTATTGATAGCAATCGAAATATTGATAAGATTCAGGATGATATTTTACAGTTTCAGGGAAATGAAATGTTGACAGATTTGCGGGAAAATGTCTGTATGTTTGACAAGATGAAAAAGTGTAACCGCTGTTTTCAGTGTGTCGGGCTGATTAATCAGAAGACTCCGGAAGAACTGACTATTTATGAGACTACCAGACTTCTGGAATACAAGTTGTTTCAGATGAATCTGAATCGTTTTGCGGAAAAAATGAATAAGAATTTCCAGAAAAATGGCGGCGCAATGCAGGAGATTGAATATACAATGGATTTTAATGTGGATGAGGTATTCCGGGTGCGCACTCTGGTACATAACCCCAGGTTGAATCGCACTGGGTCCTTAAAAACATTGTCGGCAGGTTTTAAGAGCATCTATATTCTCTCGCTGCTGGAAACGTATATTGCCCAGACGGATAATCATGTGTCCAGTATTATTATGATTGAGGATCCGGAGATTTTCCTGCACCCGCAGTTGCAGAAGGTGGCGAGTGAGATTCTCTACAACCTTTGTAAGAAGAACCAGGTTATTTTTTCTACGCATTCGCCGAACATGATATTTAATTTTTCACAGAAACAGATTAAGCAGATTGTGCTGGATGAGAATTACGAAACGGTGGCGCTGGAAGATGGAGACATTGATACGATTCTGGATGATTTGGGTTACACGGCAAATGATTTGATGAATGTGAATTTTGTCTTTATTGTGGAAGGGAAGCAGGACAGTAACCGGCTTCCTATGTTGCTGGAGAAATATTACTCCGAGATTTATGATGAGGATGGAAAACTGCAGCGAATTGCCATTGTTCCGGTAAACAGTTGTACCAACATAAAAACCTATGCGAACTTAAAGTACATTAATAAATTATACTTAAAGGACCAGTTTCTTATGATTCGGGATTCCGATGGAAAGAATCCCAATACGTTGACGAAACAACTTTGTGGATACTATAAGGCGAGGGAAGCTCAGGATGAAAACAATCTTCCTACGGTGACGCCGAAAAATGTGCTGATTTTAAAATATTATTCCTTTGAAAATTATTTTCTGGACCCGAAAACAATGGTAAAAATTGGACTTTTAAAGAACGAAGAGGAATTTTATAACATATTATATAGTAAGTACCGGGATTACCTGTATAAATTGGGAAGTACAAAGAGGATGATCAAACAGACGGGAATCCGGATTAACAGCAAGCAGGATTTGAAAAATAATATGGAAACCATAAAGATTTATGTGCGGGGTCACAATTTGTTTGATATTTTTTATGGTCGGTATAAAGGTGGACGCAAGGATGAGGTGTTGCGGCGTTACATTGAAGAAGCACCCCGGGATACCTTTAAGGATATATTGGATGCCATTGACAATTTTGTATACTTTGAGAACCGGAAACAGAACCGGGAGGAATAGACGGAAAAGAGAGGACATAAGATGAATAATGTTACGTTGATTGGAATGCCGGGATGTGGCAAGAGTACGATTGGAGTTGTGTTGGCAAAGGTTTTGGGATATCGGTTTGTGGATACGGATTTGCTTATTCAGGAGCGGGAGAGCATGTTGCTCCATGAGATTATTCGCGAGAAGGGAACGGAGGCGTTTGCCCGGATTGAGGAGGAGGTCAATGCTCACGTTCAGGGAAACAAGATGGTGATTGCCACTGGGGGGAGTGTGGTGTATGGACAGAAGGCTATGGAGCATTTGCGAAGCATCAGTACGGTTGTGTATATTCGGCTTCCCCTTGCAGAATTGGAACATAGACTGGGAAATATTCGGCGGCGGGGAGTGCTGCTGAGAGAAGGGCAGACGCTGACGGATTTATACGAAGAGCGATGCCCGCTCTATGAAAAATACGCGCATATTGCAGTCGATGCAATGGGAATGAATGTAGAACAATTGATGGATGAAATCGTAAAAAGGCTGGATTCTTAACAGAATGGTGAAGGAAATGGTAAAAATTATATAAATTTTGTTAGATATTTTTTTCCTCTTCTAATTTACAAATCCAATTCTTATGGTATAATCAGTATGTATGGTTATGTGCTGGTGAGAGTTTCTACTTTTAGCGGGGGCAGAAGAAGAAATGCAGATTTACAGCGGCATAGAACTATTGTACAGAAGAAAAGTTTGGGTAATAGGGAGATTTCCGAAGACAAATAGAATATTAGATTAGTTCGTAGAATATATGAGGTGTATTATGGAACAGTATGTTATGAAGGGTGGCCGTCCACTTTGTGGAGAAGTGGTAATTGGCGGAGCGAAGAATGCATCTTTAGGAGTATTAGCAGCGGCAGTGATGACAGACGGGGAATGCTTGATTGAGAATATGCCGGATGTTCGTGACACTAACGTGATGCTGCAGGCGATTGAAGGAATCGGTGGAGTTGTAGAGCGGATTGATGAACACACTGTTAAGATAAGTGGAAGAAGCATATGTAGAGAGAATACTGTAGTAGATGGCGAGTACATTCGTAAGATTCGTGCATCCTACTATTTATTAGGTGCGCTTTTAGGTAAGTATAAGCGTGCCATTGTGGCGTTACCGGGAGGTTGTGATATTGGAAGCCGTCCCATTGACCAGCATATTAAGGGATTTACTGCATTGGGAGCCAAGGTGGATATCGGGCATGGTATGATTACTGCGGTGGCGGAGAATCTTCATGGAGCCCATATTTACATGGATGTGGTCAGTGTAGGGGCGACGATTAATGTTATGATGGCGGCTGCACTGGCTGATGGCAATACCATTATTGAGAATGCGGCGAAAGAACCCCACATTGTAGATGTTGCCAACTTTTTGAACAGCATGGGAGCGAACATTAAGGGCGCAGGAACGGATGTGATTCGAATCCGGGGTGTGGAGCAGTTCCATGACAGCGAATACGCTATTATTCCCGACCAGATTGAGGCAGGAACATTCATGGCGGCAGCGGCGGCAACGGGTGGAGATATTACGGTGAAGAATGTGATTCCGAAGCATTTGGAGGCGATTAGTGCCAAGTTGGCAGAGATGGGTTGTACAATACATGAATATGATGATTCGGTAAGGGTGGATGCCCGGAATCGTCGTTTGACCAGTACCCAGATTAAGACGTTGCCTTACCCTGGTTTTCCGACTGATATGCAGCCACAGATGGCGATTACTCTGGCGCTTGCAGAAGGCACCAGCGTGATTACAGAGAGCATATTTGAAAATCGGTTTAAGTATGTAGATGAACTGACGAGAATGGGAGCAAAGATTCAGGTAGAAGGCAATACTGCCATTATTACAGGTGTGGAGAAATATACGGGAGCGGATATTGTGGCTCCGGATTTGCGTGCAGGAGCGGCATTGGTAATTGCCGGGCTGGCAGCGGAAGGGTATACTACTGTAGACAGTATTCAATACATTCAAAGGGGTTACGAGCGGTTCGAGGAGAAGTTGCAAGCACTGGGGGCGAATATTTCTCTGGTGGACTCTGACCGCAGTTTACAGAAGTTTAAACTTCAGGTGGTATAGATTCGAAGAAAATGCTATGGAGCAGTGGTAGACGTTCCATAGCATTTTTTATGTGTATTGGGAAACGATAAAATAATTATAGAGATTTCGAAAGTATTTGCGTTCCGAGGCAATCACATGGAAAGTAGAGAGGATAAAATGAAATTATACATAACTCTGGTCAATCTGTACCACTGCAAAATAGTTGCCGTCTAGTTCTTCCACAAGATGTTCTATATTTTGCTGTACTTCTTCTTTGCTCATCCTTAATTCGAAAGGAACAACGGCATCAAAGATGAGGTTGGTATGGGTAGGACCGGAGACCATGCGAAAATCGTGAATGCTTATTTTCGGGTCAATTTGTTTTACAGTTTTTGCAACGATTTCTTTCATTCTTGTAATTTCTGCATTGTTTGTTTCAACTGGGTCCATGTGAATCACGGCTTCACAGCCCAGTTTTTCGTGTAATTCCCGTTCAATCCGGTCAATCGCATCGTGAAGGTCAAAAATATTTTCATCCCCTGGGACTTCTGCGTGAAGAGAAATCATACATCTGCCGGGACCGTAATCGTGAACGACCAAATCGTGCATTCCAGTCACTTCTTCGTGGGCGGTAACAATCTCTTCAATCTGTTGTACAAATTCTTTGTCCGGGGCTAATCCCAGCAACGGATTGAGCGTGTCTTTGGCGGCGCTGATTCCAGCATATAAAATAAAGAGGGCTACTAGTACACCACAGATTCCATCAATATTAATTCCGGCAAAACGCATTACCAGCATTGCAATAAATACAACTGCAGTTGCTACAGAATCGGAGAGGGAATCAGCGGCGGTTGCTTCCATTGCTGCAGAATCAATTTTTTTGCCGACCGTATGGTTATAAAATGCCATGTAGAGTTTTACTGCGATGGAAACGAGAAGAATGCCCATCGCCAGCGTGCTGGTGTCCACTGCCTGAGGGTGCAGTATTTTTCCAATAGAGGATTTGAGCAGTTCGAATCCAATTAAAAGAATTGCCAAGGACACGACAAAACCGGATATGTACTCGAAACGACCGTGACCAAAGGGATGGTCCGGGTCCGGTTCTTTTCCGG
>JAQXNR010000016.1 GCA_029098105.1 Lachnospiraceae bacterium | reverse complement strand
ATTTTTCTTCTATTATCTGCATCAAATCATTCAGCCGACAAGTATACTTTTCATAATCTTCAAGCAGAATCTTAAGTTCTACCCTTGCTGCTTCCGGTGCTTCATGACTTCCGATACTATGCTCCGCTTTATATACCAGGGTCTTTGCCCTCTTGATTCCAACTGACCTCAGCTTAGCATCACGCCATATCTTATTCACTCCATCCACTCCAAGTTTTACGATATCAACCGGTAATGGTGCCTGCTTTAAAATCATCATCCCACTTTTTGCATCAGGATTCCCATAAACATCCTTATATTCTGGAAAGTAAATGCTGAACCAGCGTGCAATTCGATTCTTGATTCGAGTAATCTCTTCCTGTGTCTGGAATCTTAAATTTGAAAGATTTCTTATTTCCGCATAGATTCCTGATGGAATATATGGGTAGGAAAATCTTCCTTCGTTTACCAACGCAGCAATTGTTTTCGGATCTTTTCGATCATTCTTGTTCGGATTATTGTCATCTAGTTCCTTTGATTTTTTCACATGATGTGGATTCACATGCACCGGGCGCATTCCTAAGTTTTGCAGAAACATTCCTAAGCCAAACCAGTAGTGTCCTGTAGGCTCCATGCCCGGAAGCACTACCTCTTTGTCATGCTCTTTAGCAATTTCATCCATCCAGTTCTTAAACGCCATAAAACCTTCTTCATCATTGCTGAATGCAAATGGTTTTCTTGAATACTCGTAATTACGCCAATCAAATGCTCTTGCATAATGAACCTGACTGCCAACATCAATACCAACAATCAAAGTTTTTTCTGTTATTGATGCAATTTTACTGTTTTGTGTGTTATACTTCATTTTAGATACCTCTCTGTTTTATAAGATTTTTTACTAACCGGCTAAAGTCAGTAATCTTATTTTACACTGAGGTATTTTTTTATCAACCTTCTTTCTTGGGATCCTCTACATTTTTAATTATACAGGAAGCTTCTATAATATCTTCAAAACTCTGTATTCCAATCCCTACTGTTTTTGTCATGTGAAAGCCTCCCAACAATTCTTCTTTATCATGATACTAACTAAACTACTCCTTAAGAATCCGCTTCACTTCATCCACACTAATCTGCAGTTTCGCCGCAATTTCATTCACTTCATGTCCCTGAGCAGCCAGTTGGTAAATTCGTTTTGTTAATTGAATTCCCTGTTCTATTCCTTGCTCTATTCCCTGCTCTATTCCCTGCTCTATTCCCTGCTCTATTCCCTGCTCTATTCCCTGTTCTATTCCTTGCTCTATCCCCCGTTCCAAGCCTTCCTCATACTTCTCACGTTCTCTCAGCAACAACGTCATATATTCCAACCTCCATTCCTTATTCTGCTTCACCCGGATTACTTCCTGGTGCAGTTCCTTCGCGTACTCCCCGGTTGCCTCTGCTCCATTAAAATATTCAAATATCTCCTTCACTTCTTCGCTTACATCATCCTGCGTTCCTCTCGTATTTATAAACACCTTTATCGTCTCATCTCCCAGATGCAGTTCCCGGTCTTCCAGGCAAAGGTTCTCAAAGGTATACTTATGTCTCCCACGGTGAAATGGATCAAAGGTGCAGACAAAAATTACATAACTCCTTTTCAACTTCTTATAGTGTTCCCCTTTTTCAATTAAATTAAGATCTATCATTCCCTGGTAATACCGGCTTCGCTTCGGCAAATAGTTCTCTCTGGTCGTCTGCATCTCCACATTATATACCGTATGTACCGCATCCTCCACATGTACATCCAGCCGCACGCTCTTGGCATCCACAGTCAAATCTATCGTTTTCTGGTAATCCGGGTACTCTATGTAAGCAATCCGCTCCTCTAGAATGTACTCCAGAAAAGCCTTGCATAACTTCGGGTTGCGCATCACCTTACTAAAAATAAAATCATTCGCTATTGTTAACTTCTCATATGCGTTCTCATTCATAACCCTTACTCCTCTCTATTATATAAAAAATGCAGTAACAATTCAATAAAATTAGCCCATTGTAAACATGCGTTCCCTTCCTGGTGAAAATAAAATCCTATATTTATTATCACAATCTCCACAGCACAATACCATTGGATTATAAATATAGGATTCATTAGAATATTCTGTTTGTATATTATCATATATGATACTTATTGTCAATTATAGTGTTACCGCTCTACCCGATTGTTCACTCCGATATAATGTTAATAGCATAAACGCCATAGGAATCGTAAGGGAATACGGATTCCCAACAATGGATTGTCCAAAATACGCTATCAACGCCATAAAATATCCTGTCTGCTCTGCAGACCATAATATTCTATCCTTATGAAACCAAGGTTTTACAATCGCAATCCATAAGAAAAGATAGGCAACCAAACCAATTGCTCCAAGACATAACAGACATTCCAATATGTTGTTATGACAATTTGCCACCCCAACATTCCAGCCCACTAAAGGTGTCAGACGCTCACGAATCATATCCGTTCCTAGTCCAAATAACTTCTCAAGAGGAGTGTATTCCTGAAACACTTTTACACTGGCACTCCAGATTGCATTACGTCCATTTCCCCAGCCTGTTGCAAAATGGAACACACTGTATATAGAATATCCTATGATTATCAGGGCATCCAGAAAAACCATTCCTATTGAAATGCTTTTTAACACTTTAGAAGTTAACTTAGCATTATATTTTTTTACAAAATATAACAGTACAATACA
>JAQXNR010000015.1 GCA_029098105.1 Lachnospiraceae bacterium | reverse complement strand
CCCTGTATGCATTACATGAAATAAATACGCGAGCGCTCCTATTGTAAAAATCATACCAATTATGCGTATCCCAATTCGGTAAGACCGTCTTCTTCTGGATGTGTATTCCACTTGCTTCACCTCATAACCATTCTTTTGTAGTGGTACTTGCGAAACGAGATGCTTCTATGATAAACACAATTTATATAACATTCGCTTCGTTGTCCTCCCTTTGGTCGGTACAAAGGCGCTCATTTATATATAAATTTGTGGTTATTTAATTAAATCATATGATTTTCGCAAATACCTAAGTAAATTATTTACAAAAAGGAGTACACATATGTTTACATTTGAAAGTGTTGTGCGTTTTAGTGAAACGGACGCCCAGGAAAAACTGCCATTGCCCGGCATCATCAATTATTTTCAGGACTGTTCGGAATTTCACTCCGAATCTCTGGGAAGTGGTGCTGGCACATTAGGTAATTATGCCTGGATTTTAAGTTCCTGGCAGATTCAGTTAAAACGTTACCCAAAGCGCAGTGAGACAATTACCATCGCAACCAAACCTCATTCCTTTAAAGGAATTGAAGGACAGCGTAATTTTCTGATTCAGGATTCCACAGGCGACGTCATTGTAAATGCCAACTCCATCTGGAGTTATTTCGACATGGAAAAACAGCGTCCTGCCAGAATTACTCAGGACCAGTATGATTGTTATAAACTGGAAGAAGCCTACCCTATGGATTACGCTCCCCGAAAAATCGACTTAAAGGATATTACAGAGGATTCCTGGGAGTGCCTGCACAGGATTACAGTACATCCTTCCATGCTGGACATGTTTGGACATATGAACAACAGCCAGTATGCTACGATTGGCTGTGATGCTCTTCCGGAACAGTATGAATTCCACCAGATACGAATTGAATATAAAAAATCTGCCCTTTTGGAAGACGAAGTAGTAGTCAGACGGGCTATTTTGGAGGACAGGCTGGTAATTCGCCTGGATGACAAAAAAAACAGCACCTACGCGGTGCTGGAATTCTGTTAAAATTAAAAAATAAAAAAATCGGAATGACAGGATTTGAACCTGCGACCTCTTCGTCCCTAACGAAGCGCTCTACCAAGCTGAGCCACATTCCGGAATGTATTCTGCGCAAGCAGATACATTAGATATAATACGTCTATTGACGCCAAATGTCAAGACAGAAAATGAAAATTTTCGCAAATGCCCTTTCTGCTAAAATAGAGACTCTATTACTTCTTTTACTGTAGTAATCCGTTCCTCTTTCCATGCATTTGCCCCGCAAAACAGCAATGCTTCTTCAACATCTCCCTTTGCCGCCGCAATTAAGCGCTCTGTAATACAATAGGGAATTTCTGCAGGATTACAGGATTTTAAACAGCCAAGACACTTCTTTGGTGGGGCTGTAATACCCTCTCCTACTTTTTTCATAAATGCATTTTCAATTGCCCGCCCCGGCATTCCCACAGGACTTTTTACAATCTTAATGTCTTCCTTTTTGCAATTTATATATGCCTGCTTATATGCTATGTCAGCATCACACTCTTGAGTGGTGACAAAGCGGGTCGCCACCTGCACGCCATTGGCTCCCAGTTCCATTGCATGCTGTACGTCTTCCCGGGTGGTAATTCCCCCTGCCACAATAACAGGAATCGCAGTGCCATACCGCTCCTCATACTGCTTTACCACAGCTATAATGTCCCGAATTTCGGCATCATATGTATCTGCCTCCATAGACTTCTCAATTTCCTCTTTGGAAAATCCCAGATGCCCTCCTGCTTTCGGTCCTTCAATTACAATAAAATCGGCTGTTCTGTGGTAATGTTTGTCCCATAACTTCAAAATTACATTTGCCGCCTTCTTGCTGGACACAATCGGCGCAATCTTTGTGACAAACCCCTTTACATGCTCCGGCAGTTGCGTTGCCAGACCTGCTCCGGATATAATGACATCGGCTCCCGCTTTGGCAGCCTCCGTTACATATTCCTTATAGTGGGAAAGTGCCACCATAATGTTGCATCCAATGACTCCCCGAGGGGCAAGTTCCCGCGCTTTGGCAATTTCCTTTCCAATCGCCCGAATATTTGCCGCAAAAGGATTTTCCTCAAAATCCGGCTCCCGGAATCCAATCTGGGCAGTGGAAATAATTCCAATGCCTCCCTGGGCAGCAACTGCACCTGCTAACCCTCCAAGACTGATTCCCACGCCCATGCCACCCTGAATCAGGGGGACTGGTACTGTTAAATTCCCTATTTTCAATGGTTCATACGTCATTACATACCTCTGAATCTTTCATATCTCTCATCTACGATACTCTGTGCATCCTTGTCCTGACACTTAAACAAATATTTCAAAAGGGACAACCTGATTCGTTCAACTACCGATTGCATAGTATCCACCGTATACAATGACGGTTCTCGAAACACCTTTTCTACCATACCCATTTCTTTCAGGTCAGCGGCGGTCATCTTCATAACCTCTGCCGCCTCCTGGGCACGCTTGCTGTCTTTCCATAAAATGCTGGCATAACCTTCCGGTGACAATATGGAATAAACCGAATTCTCCAACATCCAAACCCGGTTTGCCACTGCCATTGCCAGAGCTCCACCGCTGCCGCCTTCTCCAATAAAAATGGACACTACAGGCACCCGCAGCGCTGACATTTCATATAAATTCCGGGCAATTGCTTCACCCTGTCCACGCTCCTCGGCTTCCAGTCCACAGAACGCCCCCGGAGTATCTACAAAACAAATGATGGGACGCCCGAATTTTTCCGCCTGTTTCATCAAACGCAACGCTTTCCGGTACCCATCCGGAGAAGGCATACCAAAATTGCGCTCCACGTTCTCCTTTGTATTGTGCCCCTTTACCTGGGCAATGACCGTTACCGGAATTGAGTAAAATTCCCCGACACCACCAATAATTGCTTTGTCATCCTTTGCATAACGGTCACCATGAAACTCTATAAAATTGTCAAAAAGCCGCTCTATATAATCATCCCCTACCGGACGGTCATTCCTTCGGGAAGCCAGTACCCGGGTCCAGGCGGACGTCCCCGTATTCTTACGGGAAGATTTTACTCCGGAAACACTACTCTGTTTTAACTGCTCCAGTTGTTCCGCCACGACTTCTTTGGAAACTTTTTTCTCATGCAGCAATAATATCTGAGCCAGCGTTTCCCGCATATTTTCCCGCTCCACAATCGCATCAATAAAACCATGCTCCAGTAAAAATTCAGAGCGCTGGAATCCCTTGGGCAGTTTTTGCCCAATTGTCTGCTCAATCACCCGCGGTCCGGCAAATCCAATCAACGCCTTCGGCTCTGCCAGAATAATATCTCCCAGCATAGCAAAACTGGCAGTCACACCACCTGTTGTAGGGTCTGTCAGTACAGAAATGTATAGACCACCCGCATCGCTATGGCGTTTTAATGCAGCAGAAGTCTTTGCCATCTGCATCAGGGAAACCATTCCTTCCTGCATTCTGGCACCGCCGGAACAGGCAAACAGTACAACGGGAAGTTTCTCCTTCGTTGCCCGTTCTACCATACGGGTAATCTTTTCTCCAACTACCTCTCCCATACTCGCCATCATAAATCTGCCATCCATAACCGCCAATGCCACCTTATGACCATCAATCATAGCCGAACCGGTTGTAACCGCTTCATGAAGTCCGGTTTTCTCCTGCAGTTTCTGAACCTTCTCAGGATATCCCTTATAATTCAAAGGATTGGTCGTTGCAAGGTCTGTAAACCATGGGGTAAAACTTCCTTCATCCGCAATATTTTCAATCCGCCGCATAGCATGCATACGAAAATAGCCACCACATTTTGGACAAATGTAATTTCTTTCCTTTACGTCCTCGACAAACAGTGCAGCACCGCACTTATTACACTTTCGAACCAGCCCTTTCGGAACTGTGGGAGTCTGCACTTTCAATGTAATGTATTCCTTTTTTTTCGGCTTAATCAACTTTTTAAATTGCATATTATTCCTCCCGTATCCCTAAAAGATACAACTGTCATTTTCAACTGCTCTCTGCTCTTTGTCACACTGCCGTGACAAAATCCTTTTTGCGCCGCTGCTGAAACTGCTCAATAAAATCTACATTAAACTGACCTGTCACAAAATTTTCGTCATTAATAATCTCATATTGGTAATCAATATTGGTGTCAATTCCTTCTATAATGACTTCCCCCAATGCACTTCTCATCTTCCGCAGTGCTTCTTCTCTCGTATCCGCATGCACAATGAGTTTCGCCAGCATGGAGTCATAATAAGGGGTTACCTCATATCCCGTATAAATAGCGGAATCAATCCGCACACCATTACCACCGGGAAAATACAATTCCGTAATTCGCCCCGGGCAAGGTCTGAAGTTCGCCTCTGGGTTCTCTGCATTAATCCGGCATTCAATGGCATGCCCTCGCAGTTGTACATCCTCTTGGCTGTATCGCAATGGCTCTCCCTGGGCAATCCGAATCTGCTCCTTTACCAAATCAATTCCCGTCACGCTTTCCGTTACCGGATGCTCTACCTGAATCCGGGTGTTCATCTCCATAAAATAGAACGAACCGTCCGGCTCCAGTAAAAATTCAATCGTTCCCGCGTTCTCATAGTGAGCCGCTTTTGCTGCCTTCACTGCCGCCTCGCCCATTTTTTGACGCAACTCTTCTGACAGTGCCACAGAAGGGGACTCCTCTATCATTTTCTGATGGTTTCGCTGAATCGAACAATCCCGCTCTCCCAAATGAATCACATTTCCAAAACGATCCGCCAGTATCTGAAACTCTATATGACGCGGATGTTCTACATAATGTTCAATGTACATAGTACCGTCATCAAATGCCATCTCACTCTCTTTTTTCGCAGTCAGAAAAGCATTTTCAAATTCCGATTCGCTGTATGCAACCCGCATACCCTTGCCGCCTCCACCAAGCGCCGCTTTGATGATAACCGGGTATCCAACCTCTGAAGCCACCTCAAGACCTCGTTTTACATCCGTAATTTCCTCCTGGCTTCCGGGAATGACCGGAACACCTGCTGCTACCATAGTCCTTCTGGCAACCGACTTATTTCCCAGATTCTGAATAATCTCAGAACCGGGACCGACAAATGTAATGTTACATTTCTCACACAGACTGGCAAACCGGCTGTTCTCTGACAAAAATCCAAAACCGGGATGAATGGCGTCCGCACCAGAAGCAATCGTTGCACTGAGGATGCTCTCCATATTCAGGTAACTGTCACTGGCTTTTGTCTCACCCACACAGATGGCTTCATCCGCCAACTGGGTGTGTAATGCCTCTTTGTCCGCCGTAGAATAAATCGCCACTGTCTCAATTCCCATTTCCCGACAGGCACGAATAATCCGTACCGCAATCTCACCGCGGTTTGCAATTAGAAGTTTTCGAATCATATCGCATTCCCCCGCTTTGTTCTATCCAATCATAAAGGTCAGTTCTGCACTGGCAACCACTTTGCCATCTACGCTGGCAACCGCCTTGCCAATGCCCACAGGTCCCTTCTGCTTAATAATGCTGGTTTCCAGACGAAGTTTGTCTCCCGGTGCTACCTTGCCCCGGAACTTACAGTTGTTAATTCCGCCAAAAAAGGCAGTCTTACCTTTGTGCTCCTCCTGACTCAAAATTGCCACAGCACCGACCTGAGCCAATGCTTCAATTGTCAGCACTCCCGGCATTACCGGTTCTTCTGGAAAATGTCCCCGGAAAAAATCTTCCCGGAAAGTAACACATTTATAACCGATTGCATATTCACCGGGCTTATAATCTTCAATATAATCCACCAGTAAAAATGGGTGTCTGTGAGGAATGATTTCCTCAATTTCCTTTACTGTAAGCATATTGTTCTCACTTCTTTCTATCTATTCACATATTCACACTAATAGTTCGCCTGCTGTCTCCATGTTTCTGCTACTATGCAATCACAAACATGGGCTGTCCATATTCTACCGTCTGCCCGTTTTCCACAAGAATTTCCTGAACGGTGCCATCATAATCACTTTCAATTTCGTTCATCAATTTCATTGCTTCCACAATCGCCAGAGTCTGTCCTTTTTTCACTGTATCTCCAACCTGAACAAATACCTCGGCATCTTCTGCCGGAGCCAGATATGCAGTACCCACCAGCGGGGAACATACCAGATTGCCTTCCGGCTGTCCGGTTGCCTCCACAACTGCCGTTTCCCCAGTCTTCACCAGCGTAGCACTCACCGGCATCTCTGTTGCCGCTACCACCTGCACCTTCTTCTTTAAAAACAGACCACTCTGCTCATCATTATATTTAAACTCGGTAATATCCGAATTGGACACTGCCTGAATCAATTCTTTGATTTCCTGTACTGTCATCCCATTGTCCTCCATAACAGAACGAATTCTTTTACTCTACATATTTGCGGACTGCCAATGTAGCATTGTGACCGCCAAATCCCAGTGAATTGCTGATAGCAAAATTCACATCCGTACTTACCCCTTTTCCAAAGGTATAATCCAAATCGCACTCCTCATCTGCCGCAACAGAACCAATTGTCTGGTGGATGTAACCATCCTGTATAGACTTCACACAGGTAATAAACTCAACTCCACCGGCTGCTCCCAGCAAATGTCCAATCATGGATTTGGTAGAATTAACGTGTACCTTCTTAGCCGCTTCTCCCAACGCCAGATGAATTGCTCTCGTCTCGAACAAATCATTGTGGTGGGTACTGGTTCCGTGAGCATTAATGTAATCCACTTCCTCTGGTGCCACACCTGCCTCTGCAATGGCAAGGCGCATTGCTTCTGCTGCACCGCTTCCATCCTCTGCCGGGGAAGTGATGTGGTAAGCATCGCTGGTAGCACCATAGCCCACTACCTCAGCCAGAATCTCAGCACCACGAGCCTTCGCATGCTCCAACTCTTCCAATACTACAATACCGGCACCCTCACCCATGACAAAACCGCTGCGGTCTTTGTCAAAAGGAATGGACGCCCGGGCCGGATTCTCCTCTGTGGTTAAGGCGGTCAGACTGCTGAAACCTGCCACGCCTACAGGGGTAATAGAACTCTCTGTTCCTCCCGCAACCATAACCTCAGCATCTCCACACTGAATCGTGCGGTACGCCTCTCCAATAGACTGGGTTCCTGTAGCACAGGCAGTTACTACGTTAATACTTTTACCTTTTAACCCAAACATAATGGACACATTTCCGGCTGCCATATTGGTAATCATCATCGGCACCAGCAAGGGCTTCACACGGGAAGGTCCCTTTTCTACCAGTCTGGAATGCGCTTCCTCCATATCCAAAAGTCCACCGATACCAGAACCTACGCTGACACCTACCCGGAACGGATTTTCCTTTGTCATATCCAGACCAGACTGGTCAATCGCTTCTTTTGCCGCTGCTACTGCAAACTGGGAAAAGGCAGACATTCTCTTAGCCGCCTTAAAATCCATATAATCCTTTGCCACAAAATCCTTTACCTCTGCGGCTATTTTTACCTTGTAATCGGTAGTATCAAACTTAGTGATTTCTCCAATACCCAGTTTTCCTTCCCGAACCGACTGCCAGAATGCTTCTACGCTGTTTCCAATGGGCGTAATTGCACCCATACCGGTTACAACAACTCTGCGTTTTTCCTGTGCCATAATGATTTCCTCCATTTCCATTCTATTGTATATTCAATCACACCGGTTATATTACCATTCCACCATCCACATTGATGACTTGTCCAGTGATGTAATCTGCCTGAGAGGAAGCTAAAAATACTACCATACTGGCAATATCCTCTGTTTCTCCAAACCGACCCAGCGGAATCTGCTTTACTGCTTCTTCCTTTACCGAATCTGACAGTGCCGCCGTCATATCCGTATTAACAAATCCCGGTGCCACCGCGTTTACATTGATTCCCCGGGAAGCCAGTTCCCGCGCTGCGGATTTGGTCAGACCAATCACACCCGCTTTGGAAGCGGAATAATTTGCCTGTCCGGGATTTCCCGCCACTCCGGACACGGACGACATGTTAATAATCTTTCCTGCCCGCTGTTTCATCATAATGCGGGAAACAAAACGAATACAGTTAAAGCAACCTTTCAAGTTGGTTGCAATGACTGCATCAAAATCTTCTTCTTTCATTGCCATTAACAGTCCATCTCTGGTTATTCCTGCATTGTTTACAAGAATATCAATATGCCCATACTCTTTGTGAACTGTTTTTATAAACTGTTCACATGCTGCAAAATCAGCAACATCACAGGCGTAGGTCATGGCACTGCCGCCTTTTTCCTCAATCTCTGCCTTTACCTGTTCTGCCTTCTCGGCAGAACCCCGATAGTGAATTACTACCGTTGCCCCTTGAGCAGCCAGCGATTTTGCTACTTGGGCTCCGATTCCCCGGGATGCTCCTGTTACAATTGCCACCTTATTCTCTAACATGCCAGTTCCTCCACTACCTTCTGAATATCTTCAAAAGATGCCACATTGTACATCTTCACCGTCTTGTCAATCTTTTTCATGAATCCTGCCAGAGTACGTCCCGGTCCCACCTCAATAAAGGTGTCCACACCTTCTGCAATCATATTACGGATGCTCTGTTCCCACCGCACAGAAGAGGAAACCTGTTTTGTCAAAAGTTCCTTTGTCTGTCCGATGTCTGTCACATACTCTGCAGTTACGTTGGTCACATAGGGAATCGTAAGCGGCTTTAACTCTACCTGCTCCAAAACCTTTCCCAGTTTCTCTCCCGCTTCTGCTAAAAAAGGAGAGTGGAAAGGACCACTTACATTCAAGGGAAGAACTCTTTTTGCTCCCTGTTCTTTCAATACCTCAGAAGCCTTTTCTACCCCTTCCTTCATACCGGTAATTACAATCTGACCCGGGCAGTTGTAGTTGGCAACGGTTACATCTTCCATACCATCTACCACCTGTTCCACCTGCTCACCGCTCATTCCCAGAACCGCTGCCATGCTGCCGGCACCGCCGGGAACCGCTTCATTCATAAAAATACCACGCTGCCGCACTGTGGTAATGGCTTCCTCGTTGGTCATACCTCCGGCAGCGGCGATTGCTGCATATTCACCAAGACTTAAGCCCGCTGTAACATCCGGACGCACCCCTCTGTCCACCAGTTCTGCCGTCATTGCCAGACATGTGGTCACCAGACAAGCCTGGGTGTAAGCAGTATTGTTAATATCCTCATTTTCCTCAAAACAAGTATGGATTACAGAAAAATCCAACAACTCCTCGGCGCGGTCAAATACCTGCTTTGCCAGTTCTCCCATTTCATAAAAATCTTTTCCCATTCCTACTTTCTGGGCACCCTGGCCCGGGTATATAAATGCAATTTTGCTCATGTTCTACACTCCGTTTCCCTAAAACTCAAAGGTATTCATCTGCTGCAATACTTCCTTTGCTTCCCGCATCAGCTTCTGAATCAGTTCCTCACAACTCAATTCCTCTTTTACCAAACCAGCGCTCTGTCCAGCCATTACACTTCCATGCTGTATATCACCTTCCACAACTGCCTTGCGCAATCCGCCTAAAGTGAATTGCTCCAGTTCCTCCAGGGAAGCACCTTCTGCCTCTTTCTTTAAATACTCACTTGTCATCATATTACGAAGAACCCGCACCGGATGTCCTGTGGTTCGTCCCGTTACTTTGCTATCAATATCCTTCGCTTTTATAATGCGGTCTTTATAGTTCTGGTGTACAATAGATTCCTTTGTCGCCACAAAATGCGTTCCCATCTGAACCGCCTGAGCACCCAGAGCAAAGGCTGCTGCCACGCCTCTTCCATCTGCAATTCCACCTGCGGCAATCACCGGAATGGAAACGGCATCTACAACCTGGGGAACCAGCGTCATCGTTGTCAATTCTCCAATGTGCCCACCGGATTCCGTACCTTCTGCCACGAGCGCATCTGCGCCCATCCGCTCCAGACGTTTGGCAAAAGCCACTGAAGCGACCACAGGAACGACCTTAATTCCCGCATCCTTCCACATATCCATATAAGGCTCCGGATTGCCGGCACCGGTAGTCACTATGGCTACCTTCTCTTCTGCCACTACCTTTGCAATCGCATCTGCCTCCGGATTCATCAGCATAATATTAACACCAAACGGCTTGTCCGTTAATTTTTTGGCTTCCCGGATTTGTTCCTGTACCCAGTCTGCGCCAGCACCGCCGGCACCAATAATACCTAAGCCACCCGCATTAGAAACCGCTGCTGCCAACGGGTACTGGGCAACCCATGCCATGCCACCCTGAATAATCGGGTATGTAATTCCAAATAACTTCGTAATCTCTGATTTCATATTACCCTCACTTTTGTTAAACTACCATTTTTACTCAGCAGATTTTTCTTCCACATAATTTACTGCGTCCTGAACGGTTACCAATTTCTCCAAATCCTCGCTGGGAATGGAAACATCAAATTCTTCCTCCATTGCCATTACCAGTTCAAACAAATCCAAAGAATCTGCTCCCAAATCATCGCTAAAGGAAGCCTCCAATGTTACCTGATTCTCCTCTACTCCTAAATTTTCAACAATTAACTCCTTAATCTTCTCAAACATAATTCTTTTTCCTTTCTTAATTATATTGTATTTTAGTATTCCAGATAGGTTGCTGCCCAGGTCAGTCCAGCACCGAAACCTGCCATAATAATACGCTGTCCCCGGTGTATCCGCTCCTCACGAACCAATTCATCCAGCAAAATAGGAATGCTGGCAGAGGAAGTGTTACCATACTCCATCAGGTTCATTGGAACCTTCTCCATACTGGTTCCAATGCGTTTGGCAACGGACTCCACAATCCGCTTATTCGCCTGATGTAAAAGGAACAAATCAATATCCTGTTCCGTTTTTTCCATCTGTCCCAGCAGTTCTTTAATAATCATCGGCACGCGCTTTACCGCAAACCGGAATACTTCCTGCCCATCCATACCAATATAGGTACGTTTTTCCCACTGGCTGCAATCTGCCACAGACTCGTCCATCTTTCTACCCCGCAAAGCAAATCCATTCTCGCAGGTCAACGCGCTGCCTCCGGTTCCGTCTGCATGCATCGCAGTGTGGAATACTGCTGTGTCATCCTTTTGTATGACTGCCGCCCCAGCTCCATCTCCAAACAAAATACAAGTACCCCTATCGCTCCAGTCTACCAGATGGGAAAGCCCTTCCGTTCCAATAATCAGAGCCGTCTCAATTAATCCTGCATGAATGTATGTCTGTACGGTATTGTACGCCATCATAAAACCGGTACATGCTGCATTGATGTCAAAACACATTGCATTTTTTGCCTGTAATTTCTCTTGTACATAACAGGCTGTACTGGGAAGACAAATATCAGATGACACGGTACAGACAATCAACATCTGAATGTCCTCCGGCGCCTTTCCTGCTGCAGTAAGTGCCCGCAATCCTGCCTCTACTGCCATATCCTTCGTTGTCTCTTGCTGCATTATGTGTCGCCTTGCGATTCCAGTCCGCTCCTGAATCCATGCGTCATCCGTTTCCACAAATTGCTTCAAATCCTCATTGGTAAGAATCCGCTCTGGTACATAGGACCCTGTTCCTATAATTTTTCCATACATATTTTCTCTCCATCGTTATTATCGTAAAACTATATCTGTATCCTAATTTCAAGTCCATCCCAAACAGGCATACGCCTGCTTATGCTTGTTATTCAAAGTATAACATTATTTGTTGATTTGTCAACAATTTTGATTTTACAAAATCCCCCATACAAGCCGCATAAATAAAAACAGGATGGTACGGTCTGAACTACAAACCTATCATCCTGTTTACTAAAAATACATTGCTACAAACTATATCTGGAATACACTTACCTTTTCTTCCATTTGCTCTGCAATTGTATTTAATTCCTCTGCCTTTTCGGAAATGCCCGTCACGATGCTGGCAACCTCCACAACAGAAGCGGACGTCTCCTGTGTTGCCGCTGCATTCTGCTCGGCAATGGCAGTTAAATTGTTCACGATGTCCACCACATTTGTCCGGGCTGCATCCAATTCCTGGGTCTTGCTGGCAATTACATTCATGCCGGAAATAGACTGCTCCACACCCTTTTGAATCTGCAGAAATGCTTCATCTGTATGTACCATGCAGTCACTCTGGGTACTCATAATATCTTTTACCTGTCCCATCGTTTCTACTGCTTTCTCAGAATCGCTCAAAAGCATATGAATAATATTTTCAATCTGTTTTGCAGACTCAGTAGACTGCTCTGCCAACTTCTGAATTTCAGAAGCAACTACGGCAAATCCACGTCCCTGCTCTCCTGCTCTCGCCGCTTCGATGGAAGCGTTCAAAGATAGCAAGTTGGTCTCCTCTGCAATCTCCGTAATAATCTTTGTTGCCTCTCCAATTTTCAGAGCAGACTCATTTGTCACATCTGTCTGTTTTGCAATCACATCAATATATTCCTCGGACTGCTTGTTAATCTCATTCAATTTCTCCAATATTTCCTTGGCATTGCGGTTCGCAGCGTCCATTTGCTCTGCGGATTGCATCAATTCCTCCACCTTCTGGCTGGTGTCCTGAATCATATTGCCCATTTTAATAACCTGCTCTGTTGCCTGCTGCGTTTCCTCTGCCTGGGATGTCGCCCCCTGTGCAATATCGTTGATGGCACTCTCCACCTGCTCCATCGTCATATTCGTATCCTGTGCATTATTGCGCAACATATCTGCGGCTTCCAACAAAACCCCGCTGTCCTCGCGAATCGTTCCAACAACCGTAACCAATTCTTCCCTTAGGCCTTCCAACGCCCTGGAAATAAGACCAATCTCGTCCTTTCGTTCATCCAACTTCTTATGTTCCTCATCCGTCGTAAAATCCATGGCTGCCAATTTCGCAGTTTTCTGTTGCAATTTAATGATTGGCTTGGTTACTACTGCACCAATAAACTTCAAATCAATCAGACTAAACACAATAAAAATAATAACAATGTCTATCATGCTCCATTTTTTTAACTTATTAACCGGAGCCAGCACCTCGTCTTCTCCAACCGTCACTATCAGTACAAAATCCTGTTCCGAATTTACATAGTAAGCTGCGTATTTATTCTCTCCTTTAAATACATAAGTTACTAACTTATTCTCCACCTTCTTACCAGCCTGTAAATCTTTGGTAACACCCTTTACAACTTCATTCTCCACAGGCTGTCCAATCTTCTCTGGCGTGGGATGATATAGCATCGTTCCATCCGGAGAAACCACATACACATAACTGGAATCCATTCCTTCCAGGCTGACCCCCGCCAGATTGTCCTGTAAATTATCTAAAGACAATGCCTTCTCAGCACCTAGATTCTTAATTTCATTTTCCAGTACCCTGCCATAAGAAAGTGACAAATCGGACAGGTAGTTCTGAGACAAACTGACAACTTCCTTTTCGTAATTAGGAGCATAAATCCACGTCATAAAAAAGGCTGTAATCAAAACTGCCAATATTACAAGAATCGCTAACCTAGCTTTAAGAGATTGAAATGTTTTTACCTTTTCCTTCATTTTTCGTCCTCCTCCTACATAATATTTCCTAGTCAATATAATAGCACTATTCCCCATTTTCCTCAACTCGAAAAGTAAAAACTTCTACAAAAAATTCATTATTTTTTTTCTATATTTTCATTCTCGACACTAGTTTCTTTTTGCTCCGAATCCCAGACTGCTTCCGGACCATGTTCTCTGGTACGAATGCGAACCACATCCATCAATTCATAGACAAAAATTTTACCATCTCCGTGTTGTCCTGTATATGCCGCCTTCGTGATGGCATCTACTGTAAAATCCGCCCATTCTTTATTCGAAACTACAATTTCAAACTTTACTTTGGGAACCATGTTAATGTCGACCCGGCTGCCCCGGACAAAGTGAGAATACCCAAGACTGGTACCGCACCCCATCACCTGGCTGATGGTCATACCATTTACTTTCAGATTTTGCAGAGCATCCTTTACATCTTCTACTTTATCTTCCCTTACAATCGCATCTATTTTAATCATATTTCTCTCCTTTCCGGCTTCCCACTAGGAATCCAATCCATTAAAGGTGGGGTATGCTTCCTCACCATGCTGGGACTTGTCCAGACCAATCCGCTCCTCCAGTTCGGTGACACGAAGGGGCACGAACAATTTTACAACCGATGCACAAATAACCGTACCTACGATGGCAATTACAATCGTAATCACAATACTGAGCAACTGGGCTCCAAACAAATGCCAGTCCCCGAAAACGAGTCCATCCCAGCGGGCAAAATCATTTACGGAACGATTGGCAAAAATACCTGTGGCAATACCGCCCCATACACCACCAATACCATGACATCCAAATGCGTCCAGCGCATCGTCATAACCGAATTTCCGCTTTACTACAGACATCATAAAATAACAAATTGGTGACACCAGTGCTCCAATGATGAAAGAGGACCAGATAGGTACAAATCCGGCTCCCGGTGTAATGGCAACCAGCCCCAGTACCAGTCCGGTAGAGGCACCAACCGCAGTGGGCTTTCCTTCCACAAAAAGATCAATCAACATCCATGACAGCATGGCAGCGGCGCAGGAAGTGTTCGTTGTAATAAAAGCATGGGCAGCCAGTCCATTTGCCCCCAGTGCGGAGCCTGCATTAAATCCAAACCATCCGAAATACAAAATGGCTGCTCCCAGAATGACAAAGGGAACATTGTGGGTCCGGTAAGACTGGGTCTTGTAACCGCGGCGCTGCCCCAGCATAATGGACAATACCAGTCCACTCACACCAGAAGAAATATGTACTACGTTGCCACCGGCAAAATCCACAGAACCTAAAATCTCACCGAGGAAACCACCGTGACCCCATACCATGTGAGCCAATGGGTAATATACAACAACCAGCCAAAGTGCAATGAACAAAAACAATGCTTTGAAATTCATTCTACCAGCAACGGAACCGGTAATCAATGCCGGAGTAATAATCGCAAACATCATCTGAAAAGCAACAAAAACCAGTGCCGGAATGGTGTCACTATAATCTCCCGTTCCCTGCCCCATTCCATTTAAAAATACCTGCTTGAGATTGCCGATGATTGCTCCGTCCCCGCTGAAACTCAACGAATATCCAAACATAATCCACATCACAGAGGACAATCCAATAATAAACAGAGAGGACATCATCGTATTCAAAACATTTTTCCTTCGAACCAGTCCCCCATAAAAAAATGCCAGACCCGGTGTCATGAAAAACACCATTGCCGCTGCAATTAACATAAATCCGGTATCTCCTGTATCCATTTTCATCTTCCTTTCGTTAATAAACTTTTTTCAGGCAATTACGAAACGATTTTACAATTTAGATACGATGATTTGTAATAAATATTATAACGATGCTTCGTTGCACAAAACCGGTGCAAAGGCACATCTTATATAATATTTATTACAAATCATCAGAACACTAAAAACTGTACATATACAGTTTCGCAAATGCCTACTAAACTTTTTAGTTATTTAGAAATAAAAAAGGTGCTCAGACAACTTGTCTGAACACCTTTGTTCCCGACTATAATAGCATAACAGCAATATTTGTACAAGACTTTTTTTGACTCTTTCTGCTAATATTTTGCTAATTTATGAAATTTCTATTGATTTTACATTGGTAAATGAATTGTAAAAACTGTTCCTTGGTTAAGGTTACTTTCTACATAGATTTTACCCTCATGTAAATCAATAATTATTTTTAAAATAGATAACCACAATCACGTCACCTCCTGCGAATGAGACGTTTCTGCTTGAAAAAATTTATCATATATTTTTTTCTGGTTTTCCTTTGTCATTCCAATACCATTATCAGAAATAATAATGGTTGCAATATTTTTACTTTGAAATGCAGCAATATTAAGAGTTCCACCAACATTAGAAAATTTTAGTGCATTTCCAATTAAATTACTCCAAACTTCTTCCAACATTTCCTTGTTTCCCCAATAAATATAATCTTCCAATTCTAAATTAATGAATATTTTTTTTCCCTCCCATTTGTTTTCTAACATAATTAAAACTTCACGAATGGATTCTGAAAGGTTAAAAGGCTTTTTTTCAATCTTTGTATCTTCAATAGAAATTTTGGAAAGAAACAGTATATTATTTAAGGTGGAAGATAATTTTACAGTTACTTTCATTATCTGATCTGCATATTGAATACGTTGAAACGTGCTTAATTGTTCACTTCCTAATAACCCCGCATAACCTTCTATAGCAGACAACGGAGTGCGAAATTCATGTGATGCATTATTAATAAAATCATTGTGAACAGTATTTATATTATCTAATTTTTTCGTCATTATATTAAAACACTCAGCCATTTGGCTAACTTCTTGTATCAAATACTTCTCGCTAAGTCGAACAGAAAAATCGCCTTCTGCGACTTTATTAATAGCATCACACATTTTAAGTATGGGTTTTAAGCCCTTAACTGCAACAAGGAATGCAATTGCTATTCCTGTAATTAAACTAGGTAAAATAAACCAAATTAAACATAATAATATATTTAATTCGTGTAAATGTCCTGTATAGTATAACACTATCATCACAAAACCAATAAGTAACATAGATATTGTCATTATAGAAAAAATTATAATTGAGAAAATCAAAGCTAATTTTAATGTTCTATGTTTCGTTTCCTTCATTAGCCACCGCCTTATATCCAAGTCCTCGTATCGTTATTATCGAAAAATCTAGGTTATTTTTAAACTTTTCCCTTA
>JAQXNR010000014.1 GCA_029098105.1 Lachnospiraceae bacterium | reverse complement strand
AACAGGGCCATTCAGACCGAATCGCATCGTCCAAATAGCCCTGTAATATTTTCATTTCTTTCATACTAAAATCGCACTTCACAAAACTTGTGCTCATTAAGTATTCAATGCCTAGAATTTACCAGCCTTTGCTGCTTCCTCTACGGAAACGGCTACTGCCACTGTCATACCAACCATAGGGTTGTTACCAGCACCAATCAGACCCATCATCTCAACGTGTGCAGGTACAGAAGAAGAACCAGCAAACTGTGCGTCAGAATGCATACGTCCCAATGTATCTGTCATACCATAAGAAGCCGGACCTGCAGCCATGTTGTCTGGATGCAAAGTACGTCCAGTACCACCACCGGATGCTACAGAGAAGTACTTCTTGCCCTGCTCTAAGCACTCCTTCTTGTAAGTACCAGCTACCGGATGCTGGAAACGGGTCGGGTTTGTAGAGTTACCAGTAATGGAAACGTCTACCCCTTCCTTGTGCATGATTGCAACACCCTCTGGTACAGAGTTTGCACCATAGCAGTTAACCTTTGCACGAAGTCCCTCAGAATAAGACTTACGGAATACTTCCTTTACTTCATTGGTGTAAGGATCATACTCAGTCTCAACAAAAGTAAATCCGTTAATACGGGAAATAATCTGCGCTGCATCCTTACCAAGACCATTCAAAATAACTCGTAACGGCTCTTTACGAACCTTGTTTGCCTTCTCTGCAATACCGATTGCACCTTCTGCTGCTGCGAAAGACTCATGACCTGCCAGGAATGCAAAGCACTTCGTCTCCTCCTCTAACAACATCTTACCAAGGTTACCATGTCCCAGACCTACCTTACGGGTATCTGCAACGGAACCCGGAATACAGAAGGACTGTAATCCCTCACCGATTGCTGCTGCTGCATCTGCTGCTCTGCGGCAGTTCTTCTTAATTGCAATTGCAGCACCTACTGTATATGCCCAGCATGCATTCTCAAAACAAATCGGCTGAATGCCCTTAACCTGGTTGTATACATCTAAGCCAGCGTCCTTAGTAATCTTCTCTGCTTCTTCAATAGAGGAGATACCGTAGCTTGCTAATACTTCATTAATCTGTTTAATTCTTCTTTCATATGATTCAAATAATGCCATTGTGTCGTTACCTCCTTTTCCTATTTCGCAATCTCTTTGTCTGTACGCGGGTCGATTAACTTAACAGCGTCATCTACTCTACCATACTGACCGCAGGATTTCTCATATGCAGTATTCGGATCATCACCCTTCTTGATGAAATCAGTCATCTTACCAAGGTTGACAAACTTGTAACCAATAATCAGATTCTCTGCATCCAGAGCAATCGCGGTTACATAACCCTCTGCCATCTCCAGGTAACGAGGACCTTTCTTCAATGTACCATACATAGTACCAACCTGAGAACGAAGACCCTTACCTAAATCCTCAAGACCAGCACCTACTGCAAGACCATCCTCGGAGAATGCGCTCTGGGAACGACCATAAACAATCAGTAAAAACAGTTCTCTCATTGCTGTGTTAATACCATCACAAACCAAGTCAGTGTTCAATGCTTCCATAACGGTTAAGCCCGGAAGAATCTCTTATGCCATAGCTGCGGAATGAGTCATACCAGAGCAACCGATTGTCTCAACCAGTGCTTCCTGAATAATACCCTCTTTTACGTTCAAAGTCAGCTTACAAGCTCCCTGCTGTGGAGCACACCAGCCAATACCATGTGTAAAACCGGAAATATCCTTTACTTCTTTTGCCTGTACCCATTTCGCTTCTTCTGGAATCGGGGCACATCCATGATGAACGCCCTGTGCTACTGGACACATGTTCTCTACTTCTTGTGAATAAATCATGTTGAAACTCCTTTCAATTGTGTAAATATTTTTGGGCATCAGAATACCATCTCTGACCTAGTCCCACTGCATACTATTTTCTCATAAAGTGACAAATTAGTCTATACCATTTCGCGATTTTTTTTGTAAATTTTCTTTTACTTCGTACCTTGTTTTTCATAATATAGAAGATTATTCCGGCAATTCCAGAAACTCCCGTACCTCATCCGGTTCCGCCTGATACCACTCCACCTGGCTTCCATCCTTTGTGACAGAAAAACAGGAGGTGTAGGCTTCCACCACATAAGTAGTACCATCACATTTGAAAATATATTCTTCCTGTGCTACTGCTTCTACATCTGCCGGCTTTACTGCCAGTTTCTTCAGTTGCATATCAGCAAACTTTCCCGCCAGCAATTTAGTCTCAGCGATTGATAACAATTCTCCACCTTTGTATGCCAACTGGCTCTCATAAAACTGTAACTTAAAAGAACGGGGAATATTGGGGAAATTCTCTCCTGCAAAGGACGCATCTCCCAATCGGCAGGTCCCCGCCGCATAATAGACCGTGTCCGCAATATCAGAAAAAATGACATAATCCCCTTCATAAATCTGGCACTGACAAATGGAATTATTCTCATTATATAATGTATAACTGTAAAGCGCAGTCTGTTCCGTCTGAAACTCCTCCGCATTCTTATTCGTATCCGGAATCGCCTTGGCCAACTGGTTTTTCAGCCATTTACACAGCGAGGCATTGTCCGTTATCTCATATCTGGAATTGCGGTTACAACTATAGCGCACCTTTGTATAATTACTCTGTTTCACTTTGGAAAGGTACTGGGAAGCATTCACCTGAGTTTCTTCTGTGGAAGTGTCCGCCTGATTTCCCGACAGTTTGTCATATTTTCTCTGCAGTTTATTGTACTCAGTTTCCAAATCCTGGTAAACATCCGTCGCTTTAATGTCACTTTCCGTCAATTCCTTTTCACAGCCACATAGTCCCACTACCCAGAGGCACAAAATGAACGCTGTGATGAAATTTTTAAAATATTTGTGCATTCTCCGCATACTACCGCTCCTGCCTTCTATTCTCCCAAATCTACTCTGTTTTTGTCACAATCTCATCCTGACGCTTAAAAATACTGTTTGCCGGAACGTATCCCCGAACCATGGACAGCGGGTAAACATTGGTATGACTTCCAATCACCGTTCCCGGATTCAACACACTATTGCAACCTACCTCTACATAATCCCCAATCATGGCACCAAACTTCTTCAGCCCAGTTTCGATTCGGCCTTCCGGTGTTTTTACTGTGACTTTCGTCTTGTCTGATTTGACATTCGAAGTAATGGAACCCGCTCCCATATGGGAATGGAACCCGAGAATGGCATCCCCTACATAATTATAGTGAGGAACCTGAACCACATTAAACAAAATTACATTCTTCAATTCTGTGGAATTGCCTACCACACAATTCTCTCCTACCAATGCATTTCCCCGTATAAAAGCACACTGACGTACCTGAGTATCCCTGCCAATAATACAGGGACCGTTAATATAAGCAGAATCAAACACGGTAGCCGTCTTATGAATCCATATATTCTCTCCGCGCTGCTCATATTCCTCCTTCGGCAGTTTCGGTCCCAACTCCATAATGAATTCCCCAATATGCGGAAGTACCTCCCACGGGTACTCATATTGTTCCATCAATTCCTTTGCCATTGTCTCCTGCAAAGTGTATAAATTTGAAATTTTTAATGCTTCCATTGCACTCCTCCATTCCCAGTAACAACTGTACTGTAATCCTGCTTTTATGATACTCTATTTTCTCAAATAACTCAACTGCACTCTAGCACTTTCCAGAAAAATCATTTTTTCTTTTTCCTGCCAGGTTTATAATATTTTGCCGCCTCGTCAAAATATCCTTTCAGCAAATACCGGTTATTCAACTGTTTCACGCCTGCCGTTTTGTCCGAAACAAATTTTTCCAATTTCTCCATGTACACTTGTGGCTCCACTTCTCCTTCTGCCACCATGCCCAGCCCCTTTTCCCAACTGGCTGTCAGTTCCGGATTCAACATAGACTTCATGGACGATGCCACAACATCGTAAATCATTTCTCCCAGAAGCGTAGGCGCAATAACCTGTGTTTTTTTGTTCAGGGAAATATAGCCATTGGTCACCAGTTTTTTTATAATCTCTGCCCGGGTGGCACTGGTACCGATTCCCGAACCCTTAATCTGTGCCCGCAATTCCTCATCCTCAATGAGTTTTCCCGCATTCTCCATAGCCAGAATGATGGAACCGGAATTATAGGGTTTGGGCGGAGAAGTCTCGCCTTCCTTAATCTCTAACTGGGCAATGGGAAGCGAACTTCCCTTTTTCAATGCCATAAGCCGCTGCAACAACTGCTTCTCATCCGCTGCATTTTCTATTCCCTCTGTTTGCTCATCGCTATTGTCTTTTCCCGTTTTTTTGCGTCCATAACTGTGATTTGCAATCTTCAAATAGCCCTCTTTGTCCAGCATTTTCAAACTGGCGAAAAAATGTTCTCCCCTCAGCACCGTCTCAATAGACACTTTCTGGTACTCTGCCGCCGGGTAAAAAATACTCAAAAATCGTCTCGCTATAATTTCATAAACCTGGGCACCAATGCTCCCCACCGTCGACAATGCAGACAATCCTTGTCCTGTGGGAATAATCGCGTAATGGTCAGTAATCTGCTTGTCATTGACATACCGGGACTGGGCAAGCCGGGTATACCCTTTTTTGTCCAATACATACTGGGCATACGCTCCTAGCGGGGCATAGTGGGAAAGTCCCGCAAGATTTTTTGAAATCTCTTTTGCCACTGCTGTAGAAAGAACCCGGGCATCGGTACGGGGATAGGTAACCAGTTTCTTTTCATATAACTCCTGCACGACCTTTAGCGTCTCGTCCGGGCTGATTTTGAACAGCCGGGAACATTCATTTTGCAGTTCCGCAAGGTTATATAGCATCGGGGGATTCTTTTTCTCTTTCTTTTTCTCAATCTTTTCTACGGTACTAATCATGGGAGTTTGCGCCATAAGTCGGTCGATTAACTCCTGAGCGGTTTCCTTCTTACAAAACCCATTGCCCTTGTCTCCATACAGTAATGGGGTTCCATAGTAGGTCGTTCCCTCTACTGCACGCCACTCTGCCTCCAGTGCATCTCCCTCTAAATCTGCCTGCGCCACCACCCGGTAAAAAGGGGTCTTTACAAAACCCCGGATTTCCCGTTCCCGGCGCACAATCATCCCCAGCACACAAGTCATGACCCTGCCAACCGCAATCACCACATTCTTATCCCGTTTCAAATAATCCTTCAGTGTATACCCGTATTTCAACGTCAGCAACCGGGAAAAATTAATCCCCATCAGGTAGTCTTCTTTTGCACGCAAATAAGCGGAAGCCGACACATTGTCGTATTCCGACATCGGCTTCGCCTCTTTAATTCCTCGTAAAATCTCCTCTTCCGTCTGGGAATCAATCCATACCCTGCGTTTCTCCTTGGAATCCGGCACCTGAGCCATCTGATCCACAAGACGGTAAATATACTCCCCTTCCCGTCCGGAGTCCGTACAAATATAGATTCTATCCACATCTTCCCGGTTCAAAAGCCCTTTTACAATGTCAAACTGCTTTTTCACAGAGGGAATCACTTCGTATTTCCACTCTTTCGGCAAAAACGGCAGCGTGTCTAAACTCCATTTTTTCAATGCCGGGTCATAGGCATCCGGGTAACTCATCGTAACCAAATGACCTACACACCAGGTCACAATAGCCTCTTCTGATTCCAGATACCCGTCCCTGCGACTCGCCTGAATGTGCAGTGCTTTGGCAAATTCCTGGGCAACACTTGGTTTCTCTGCAATGTATACTGATTTCAAAATAATCCCTTTCTTCTCTAACCTTCCTCTGGCATGGAACAAGCGATTGCCAGTGCACCTTCTCCAATATGGCAGGAAACACTTAAAGACAGCGGGTCTGCTACAATCTCATACCCCGGGAACCGCTCCTGCATCTCCAATTTCCAAATCTCGGCTTCTTCTTTTGAACTGGTATATGCCAACTGAAGGCACATACGCTTTCCAGCAAAACGTTCTTCCAAATCCTTCTGCATAGCGTCCAGCATAATCTTCTTCGCCTGCTTCATTCCCCTCGCCTTGGCAAATGCATCCAATTTTTCTCCCTGAATCTGCAATACCGGTTTCAGATTCAGCACTGTACCGATGGCTGCTGCTGCCGCTGTAATACGACCGCCTTTTTTCAAATATTTCAGCGTATCTACTGTAATATAAATGCTGGATTCAAACTTGTGCTTTTCCAGTATTTCTTTGATTTGTGCTGCACTTTTTCCGGCATCTGCCAGAACGAGTGCATCCATCACCGACTGTTTCTGGGTAACAGAAATCCGCTGGTTATTTACTACCTGAACCCGTCCATCATAATCTTCAGAAAGCATTACTGCCGTCTGACAGGCACCACTTAACCCACTGGACATGGGAATGTGAACAATCTCATCATACTGCTCTAACAACTGGTCCCAGAGTGCGGTTACATCACCAGGAGTCGGCTGTGAGGTACTGATTTCTGCATCCTCCTGTAATTTGCTGTAAAACTCCTCCTGCGTTAACGTAATATCTTCTAAAAATAATTCTCCATTAATAAAAAATGGCATCGGAATGACCGATACTCCCAGTCGCTTCCCCTCTTCCTGTGTGATGCCACTATTGCTGTCTGTCACGATTGCAATATTGCCCATATTCAAATAACACCCACTTCCAATTCATTTCTATAAAAAATAAACTCATAAAAATAATTCTATACCAAAACCTGCATTTCTTCAAGGAGAATCTGTACTATTTCCCTCTGTGACAGTATCTTGTCCCAGTACAGGCTCCGCCACTTTTTTTCGAAAAAATGTAACCAAGGGCCCCGTGAAAAATGCAGTTACCACAGTGGCAATTCCCACCACACTTCCAAAACAAAATCCAATCACCACGCAGAAAATGTCCGTTCCAATTCTTGCCATGGAGAACTTCAATTTTCCCTTTGTCCAGAGTTCTATCATCTGTGCCAAAGCATCATAGGGGGCGATTCCCAGATTACACTCCATATAAAACGCTACTCCAAGGCACAATACCACTACCGCTGCTGCCATGAAAACAATTCTCGCCAGCCACAGTCCTTCCACACTGGAAATGGTGATGCCTGCCTTGTCCCATAAAAACATACAGAAATCCGCAATATATCCCACACCTGCCATATTTACAATCGTTCCCACACCAATGCTTTTGCGAAAACAAACAAGCATCGGAATCAGCAGCACCAGATTCACAAGGAGTTGATACGTACCATATTCCATCCCAATCACAGCACTGACTCCAAGATTCATACAGGAAAAAGGATCCGTTCCAAAACCGGAAAGACGACAGAGAGAAACCGCCACTCCAATCATGGCAACTCCAACAAACATCCATATTAGTCTCTTTGCAGTGACTTCTTTAAAAATCTGCTTCATACCATACCTCGTAAAAAAGTCCCTGGAATCGAACATCCCAGGGACCTATTCTTTTCCATTAATATTATAAACCTGTCACTTAAAATCAATACTCCCGATACAAGGGGTATTTGTCTGTCAACGTCTTTACCAACGCCTTCGCCTTGTCATTGTCCTTGTCAATCACTGCTGCCTTTATCGCATCTGCAATAACAATCATATCCTCTTCTACCATACCCCGGGAGGTAACTGCAGGTGTTCCAATACGCACACCACTGGTAACAAAAGGAGACTTCGGGTCATTTGGCACCGTATTTTTATTTGCTGTAATATTAACGGAGTCCAGAAGTTTCTCTACTTCCTTACCTGTCAGTTCTAAATTTTGTAAATCTACAAGCATTAAGTGATTGTCTGTTCCACCGGAGACAATGTTGAATCCCCGCTCTAACAATGCTTTGCACAATACTTGAGCATTGTCTGCCAACTGCTTCTGGTATACTTTGAACTCATCGGAAAGAGCCTCCTTAAAGCAGACTGCCTTTGCTGCAATAACATGCATTAATGGTCCACCCTGAATTCCAGGAAAGACTGCTTTATTGAAATTGTATTTTTCATTTACTTCGTTGCTGGAAAGAATCATTCCTCCCCGGGGACCACGCAGTGTCTTATGCGTTGTTGTAGTCGTTACATGGGCATAGGGAATCGGACTGGGATGAAGACCAGCTGCAACCAGACCGGCAATGTGTGCCATATCCACCATCAGCACTGCCCCAACTTCATCTGCAATGTCGCGGAAACGCTTGAAATCAATCGTTCTGGCATAGGCACTGGCCCCAGCCACAATCATCTTCGGCTTGCACTCCTTTGCAATCCGCAACACTTCATCGTAATCAATCACGCCATCTGCATTTACACCGTAAGGCACACAGTTATAGTTCTTACCGGACATATTCACTGGAGAACCGTGAGTTAAATGTCCACCATGGTCCAGGTTCATTCCCATAAACGTATCGCCCGGCTCCATGATTGCAAAGAATACTGCCATATTCGCCTGCGCTCCGGAATGGGGCTGAACATTGACATACTCACAGCCAAATAACTGCTTTGCCCGCTCTCTTGCCAAATCCTCTACCACATCCACATATTCGCAACCACCATAATAACGCTTCCCCGGGTATCCCTCTGCATACTTATTGGTCAAAGGACTTCCCATCGCTGCCATGACTGCCTTGCTGACTACGTTCTCAGAAGCAATCAATTCAATGTGGCTGTTCTGACGATCTATCTCATCACTGATTGCCTGAGCAACCTCCGGGTCATAATTCTTGATTTCATCGTAACTATACATACATGTGCCTCCTTTTTGAAAAATACTTCAGATATAGAAAGTATATCACACCCCTTTTGACTGCACAACTTGAAACCAAAAAAATTTTATTTTTTTGACAGCACATCATTTAATATTTTTGCCAGAGGGTACATTGCGTTCTTTACCTCCTGCACCGTATTGGTCTGCGCCCCTGCTTCAATCAGCACACTCCGGTCCCGGTAATGCAGATTATAGCGATAACTGCGTAAAAAGATTTTCCGTGTAAAATTGTCATACCGGTCGGCTGCCGCCAACTGTAATTGGAGGGAAAATGCCAAATTTCCAGTACGGTGAGGATTTTTCAGATAACCAATCTCTCCCTTCCCCTGAATACGGCTCATACCGTTAAAAAACATAATCTGAGCCGTCTTTTTCCCGTCTATGGTCGTAACCAGACGGGTAGAATCCGCAACCCCATCCCGGTGTAAATCAATCACCACCTGAATGGATGGGTTCTCCTGTAATATCTTTTCAATACTGTCTGCCGCCACATTATATGCCTGGGAACGGTCCAGTTTACCGTTGACAACATCATAAACCTGACGGTCATGGTATACCTCAATTCCGTATTTGTCCTGCAATTCCTTTGCCAGAACATCCCCCACGCCAATCACAGTATCCTTTTTTTTGCCGGAACGGCTGTCGGCAAAAGCCTCGCTTCCGTGGGTGTGATAGAGCAGTATTTTCGGTCCACTCTGCCCGGTAGTAAGCGTCAAATCCTTAGACAATAGTTTTTTTGCATTCAAATCTTTACTGGTAACCGGGGTAATTCCATCAATAGAATAAAAAGTAGATTTTAAAAAGGAAAAACTGGATAGTTCCTGGTCGGTATACCGCGCACTGTATGTATGGTTTTTTTTTCCCTTTTTTTGCTGTCTGGCTTTTTCATTTTCCTGTTTTGCCAGTTCTTCCGTGGATTCCTGGGTTGTCGCCTCCACTTTGGGTTCCTCAGAAGTCACTGGCGCCGAATAGCCGCTGTCCTCCTCCTCACCTCCATTTTCCAAGTAAGATACGGGAACCGTCTGCACCGCTACTGCCATCTCATCCCCGGAACCATACTCCTCAATATAAGACAAAGAGGGGCAGGTGATATCACATAGTTCCGACAGCGCCTGACTTGTTTGCTGTTCTCCCTCTGCCTTAGTTTCCTCCAGAAACAATACCGGGGTAATGATTCGCAGCATTTCCTGACTGACCGAACTGACTTTGTGGTAAAACCGGGATTTCATCATATAGGTGCCGGATTCACTATCCCCACACCGCCCTGCCTGGTAACAGCAGACAATCAAAAGCACTGCAAATACCAGTGTCAGAATTACTCTATTCATTGGATTGGGAGGTCTTCGCTCCATCTCCATCTCAATCACCACTTTCCAAACTAAACCCGTTTTCCCATAGCCGGCATTTTACGCAATGCCTACAATTTATTCTATGCAATTCAGATATTTATATACGCATTGATTCCCTGCGCAATACACTGGCTCATCATAAGTATTTCCTCATCGATGTTTTTCGGGGTGACAAACATATCTGTAAAATATGGTTTTACCAATTCCTCTGCTAACTGATACTGCTCCTCATAACTCAGTTCTTCCACCAGTTTTCCTGCGTGGTCCGCTCCCAGTAAAAGCAACAACTGCTGCATGGCATCGCTGATGATTGTGGGAACCGCGATTACAGTGGGAACTCCGATGGCAACCACCTTTACTCCTAATGTTTCCTCATTCATTTTCTGCCGGTTGTTTCCCACTCCGGCACCGGGACTGATTCCTGTATCGCACAACTGAATCGTCCGGTTGAGACGATTGGAACTTCGAGCCGCCAGGGCATCTACCACAATAACTGCTTGAGGATGGGTCTTTTCAATAATTCCCCTCAGGATTTCCACCGTTTCCATTCCTGTCTGTGCCATCACTCCGGGAGCAATCGCCGACACCACTTTCATATTCAGTGCATCGCTTTTTACATAGCCACACTCAAACAGATGCCGGGTAATCTGCAAATGCTCCATTACTTTGGGTCCAATGGCATCTGGCGTTACGCTACGATTTCCCAGTCCCGCTACGAGAATATTTTGCGCTCCTTGACTCAGTTGGGCAATCACATCACATATAATTCTGGCAATTCTTTTCTGTACTGAATCCCGATACAGTTTTTCCACTTCCAATGTGACATAGTTTCCCACAGGTTTGCCTAATGCTGCCTCACCCCGTTCGTCTACAATCCGAATCCGGGTCTCGGTAATCCCATGGTATGCATGCTTTTTCGTAGAAACCTCCACTCCTGTCAGTTCCTGTTTCTGTTCAACCTCCTCCTTCATCTCCACGGCAAGGTCTGTATGGCAGGAATTTTGATAGAAATGTCCGTTTTTCTCTGTCTCTTCTTTCTGATTTTCCATAAAACCCGTCCTTCCTTTTTCTGTACCATTTACTATCCCCGTTTTTTCCTTCCTCATGCACACCGGAAAAAATTTTTCTTTTTTTGAAAAAAAAGATTGACAGATTCCCGCCTTTCTTCTATTATATAAAGGTATGTTTAACATTAAATTGTCCGTGTCCGATTTTAATGCTATACAAAGTATCAAGAAGTGAATAAGATTATATTTGGAGGTGTACATCTTGGCTAACATTAAATCTGCTAAGAAAAGAATCTTAGTTATTGAGACTAAGACTTTAAGAAACAAGACAATCAAAACCAAAATTAAGACTTTAATCAAGAAACTGGAGACTGCTGTTGCAGAAGGTGACAAGGCACTTGCTCAGGAGAGATTAACCGTGGCTATCTCCGAAATCAGCAAAGCTGCTTCAAAGGGAATCTACCACAAGAATAACGCAGCCCGCAAGGTTTCTCGTTTGACTAAATTAGTAAATTCCATGAACTAAAAGAAATACAGAGAAGAATTAAAAAGTACCTGTTGTTTTCAACAGGTACTTTTTGTTTGGCATTTTTACTTTTTATTGTTCCCGGCAGCACTCTGTGAGCAGCAATTCCACTGCCATGGTATCCTTGATTCGTCCCAATTTCGCATCTTCCTCCATCTGGGTTCCAAATTCCAGAAGGTACTTGAGTTTTTTGTAGGTTAATTTTTTCGCCGCCGGAGTATTTTTCCCTACCACAAAGGGCGCCACACCGATTGTTTTGGCAGTCTCCCCACTGGAATGTTTTAACCGCAGATGGTCTTTAAGTTGAAGCAGAATGTTGATTTGCCGGTTCAACATAGCCAGAATCTGCAATGGTGCTTTCTTTAACGCTACCAAATCATAATACAAATCAAATGCCTTTCTCTGCTCTCCCTGAGTTGCCGCATCAACCATAACGAAAATCTTGTCTTCAATCGTTTCCACACTGAGCATATCAATAGTTTCCCTGGAAATTTCCTGAGGTTTTTGGGAAAGACTTCCATCCTCCTCCCACGCCAGAGAATAATCCCGAAGTTTTTCCAGTTCCTTCTCAATGACTCCCATGTGATTCGACACTCTGCCGAGAAAATACTGTATATTCTCCCGGCTCATGGTACAGTGGTTCTCTTCCAGCCACTGAGTAACCCATTGCATCAACGCTGCCTCTTTCTGAAAATCCAAATCTGCAACACAACCGTACTTTTTACAGGTTTTGTAAAAACGGCTGCGCTTGTCCACGGACGCCTCCACGAGAACCACACAGGTAGCCGGATTCACATGGCTAAGGTAATCCAGCCATTCCTCTGGTGCTTTGGCATTGAGAACACAGTTTTCCACAATGACAAGTCGGCGCTCTGCCAAAAAAGGCATCGTATCTGCAAAAGCAATCACTTCCTGCGCCTCCACCGACTTGCCTTCAAAATAGGCGTAGTTCAGGGAAGGTTCCGCTCCAATCACTGCCTGTTTTAATTCATCCCGCAATTTTTTTCTCAAATAGTCTTCCTCTCCATAGAGCAGGTACAGACTTCCTATTTTGTTGTTCTCTATATCTTTTCGAATCTGCTGCATATTACTCTCCATCACTGTCTCTTGCT
>JAQXNR010000013.1 GCA_029098105.1 Lachnospiraceae bacterium | reverse complement strand
AAAATTATGAAACTCAGGAGAGGTTTAGCGCATCTTTTAATGGCATCTGCAAAATCCCAGGAATTGCCGCGCCACCCTCTGTAGCATTTATAATTTTACAGTTTCCCTCTGCATGACGCCGGGCATAATCGGAAAACCATTTTATAAAATCCGAAAATAGTAAGGAGGTTGCCACACTTCCTCCGTTATAACCGGGCACCTGAACCGCCTGGCTCAAATCCCCTGTTGCCTGCCGGGACACTCCTTTTGCATGGGCAAGACCGTCGGTAAAAGCCAGATCCAACCCCATTAAAATCACTTTAGAAGCGCCGTTCTGTACTGCTACATCCAATGCCACCGTAGCAACCGAACCGCCCGTTTCATAAGTGCGGTATGCATGTATTCTGGCATATTCCTCTGCCAGTTCATAATCCTTCTGGTATATCGCATAACTGCGTCCGGGGTATGTTCGCGCGCAACCCTCATAAGCAGTAGACAGTACCAGCAACGGAACCTGTTCCGAAATCCCCTCCAGATGGGAAAGCGTTTTTTTCTGAGGATCAGAATGAATTACATAGTCCGGCTGGATTCCCATAGACAACAACTTCCGATAAATCGTAGTAACCGCAATCACTATCGTATTCTCAGGAAGATGCCTCAGGCATTCGGCATTACGGGTAAAAGATGGTCCTGCTCCTACCACAACAACGGTCTTTCCCTGTATTTCCTCCTGCAATCGGTCTACATTGTCCCGACAGTTACGGTGATTCTGGTAAAAATTTGACTCCAACAGAGAAGCCATACGGCGTATTCCACTTTCCTTGTTATAGTATTGTGTCACTTCCTGCCTTACCTGCGGGTTGGAAATATTTCTCATCGAGGGCGCATGTACCATAATCCGCGCCGACTGCTGTCCTGCCAAATCCCGGGCCAGTAAACTCCCATCCACATCATAGTGTAGCCGCAAACGTCCCGCTGTAAAATACCCGCTGAAGTCCCAATACCCCAACATCGTTTTTAACATTCTGGCATCGCTTTCATACACATCCATCTGAATATACTCTCCCATATCCAAAAGTGCCCGTACATGGTATCCCAATCCACATCCAATTACAATATAGCGCTCCGCCTCCGGTTGAAAATACTGTTCTGCCAGCATTTCTGCTTCAATCACCGGATTGATGTTACTGTGCAAATAATAACTTCCCTTTTCGTCTGCTAATGAAATTGTAGCATACCCGGAATTGGTCTCCTCAAGGGAATAGGCTTTTACCTCTCTCAATTCCCGTGCCAGTTTTGTATCTTGCAACAGATTTCCCGCACAAGTCTGTTCCGACATCAGGCAACCGGGATTCCCATATATCTCCCTAAGACTCTGCTGTACCTGCAACAGCAATGGTTTCAAACTGAGTTCCACATAATCTGCCAGCAATACATAATCTCCTGCCTGCTGCGCCTCCATAAGTTGGGCAATTGTGGCAGTAATACTATTCTGATCCGGAACATAAACAGACGTACCATATTCCTGCCCCTGTTCCAACACCTGCTGCACCCAGTTTCCCAACTGTCCAATTAATCCCTGCATCCCATATTGCACGCCTTCGTAATCCTGTTTTCTACAATTTCTGCTAACATGTTCCGCTAACACTAAAAGTACTCTTCCAGTATCGTACAATCCCTTTTCATTCATATTATTTCCTCAAATTCTATTATTTCTCTCCAAACAAACGCAACAACTGCTCCATATCCATCATTTTATCATCTACATAGTAATCCGCATTGGGCTTACCAAAATGCAGTTCATCATAAGGAACCCCAAATCGCTTCATCTGTTCCTCTGTAACCTCACGCCAATCCATTCCCGTCACATAGCCTCTTGCTGTGTGCAATACAATGGAATTCCCATAAGCATGAAGTTTTTGGATGACCCGAACCATCTCCTCCCGAGGCTTCGAATTGGCATAGTCCAGTGTCTCATCAAACTGAGCAATCACCCCGTCAATATCAAAAACAAAACGCTGTCCGCCCTGCATGATTTTTAAATACTGGGCTGCACTGCGGAATTCTTCCTCCGTATCAATATCAAAATTCTGCTCCATCTCGTATCCCAAAATATACTTTCCAGTCATAGACTGGTACTGCCAAATGCATCTGGGTCGAAAAATATCAATACAGGCATTCTGGTAATACACCTTCGGAAGTTGCTGTCTTGGCATATTATAACACTCCGGGATATCTGTAAGCA
>JAQXNR010000012.1 GCA_029098105.1 Lachnospiraceae bacterium | reverse complement strand
CGGGTCCCGGTAGGAAGTAAAATAACCAATTCCAAACGTTCCAAAGGTACAGGCACACCCGTAAGCGCCCCCCTTCACCCGTATATTGGTCCACAAATATTCATAGGAAAATATCATTTTCAGAACCAGCAAGGCTCCGGTTTAGGTAAACCCGGATTTTCTGAAATCCCCGGCACAAGCCGCATACTGTACCTGGGAAGAAGTCTTAAATCCTTCTTTTTCAAATGTCAACGGTACTTCAGGCAGACTTGCCACCGGCTGGTCCTCATACAACGCCTGTTTCAACTTCATCAAAGGCTGTTCCAGCATTGTCTTTATATCCTCATCACAGGCAATGCTGAAGGTAAGATGGCGAGGTGTAAACAAATGACGTACCGTCTGCTCTAACTGTTCCATTAACTGTCCTTTGCGTTCTTCAAAATGTTCTTTCAGTTCTACCAAATACTGGTAATAATCGGTAAGGTCCATCATTTCTTTATATTTGGCACCCTGGTCAAAATAAGACATGGCGCGGTTTGCCATTGTCAGATGTCCTCCATTTACAATATCAGACCGTACAGCAAGGCGCTGTTCCTCCACAATTTCCAGCAAACGTTTCTCATCCCGCAAATTGCTGGTAAGCATAATTTCCTGAACCAGTTCCAATGCTCTCGGCACCTGCTCATACAATGCTTTTACCTGAATCTGGAAAGCAGCCCCAAATCCGCCGGGAAGGCTGTCATTTTTGTACACACTATTGGAAATCATAATTCCACCCGTGTTTAAATTAATCTCACTGGCAAGTTCCTGGTAACTATAATTTTCTGTGTCTACCTGCTTTAACAGATTCACTAAAAGACTGGAGACCGGAACCAGTTCCAGAGGAAGTTCCCGCATATCAAAAGAAACACGAACATACGCAATTCCATTTGTAAAAATGTTATGTGCGACTACTTTGGTATTCTGGACTTCTATTACTTCATTAATATAGGGTTTTGTCTTTTTCTCAATATCCGAAATCTGTAGCAGCGGAATTTTCCGTAAGTCCTCATCTGCATCTTCACTGTCCTGATATTCCTGCAATGCGGCTGTATTGGCAATCACTTCTTTTACCTGTTCTTCGCTCAGACTCTCCTTATATGCCTTGAGTTTCTCTTGCGTTTTCGCATCCTGCTTGGCTGCCAGATTTTTCTCCGGTTTCAAAGTGACCAGAGTACAATAGGAATTCTCCAGCAAGTAACGCTGAATCAATTGTTCAAAATAATCGGTCTGTACTTGTTCCTTTAAAAAGGAAAAGGTCTCTTCACGCACAACATGAGTAAACACTTTCATGTCATCATAGAGCCAACTGTCCAGCATTCGAAGACCGTACATCAAACCTTTCGGGTAAGACCCAAAATTTGCCTCCCGATTCTGGAACTCAAAAATATTAATGGCTGCTTTTAATGATTTTTTGGAAAGTCCCTGTTCCACTAAATCCTTCAGAGTCTGACGCAGCACTGAGACAAACTGCTCTTTCTGCTCCGGATTGGCATTCGCCGCAATAATGGAAAACATCGGCTGGGCAATGGAAGTCTCATAGGAACTCATAACATCTTTGCCAATGCCCGCATCAATCAGTGCTCTTTTCACAGGTGCCCCCGGCACATTGAGCAACACATATTCCAAAATCTGCATTGCCAGACACAGTCTTTCATCTATACTCTCTCCCACTACCACATTATAGCTGAAATACGTTTTGTCCCTCTCCTCTTCCTCATCGGTAATGGCATAAGTACCCTCATACTCTTTTTTACCATCCAAGGACTGCTGCTTTGCAATGTGGGAGTCCACTTCCAAATATTCATACTCACTTAAATATTCCCGGTCAATAAAATCCAGTTTCTCCTCTATATCCATGTCTCCATACAGGTAAATATAACTGTTGGAAGGATGGTAATACTTCCTGTGGAATTCGAGAAATTGTTCATAGGTCAAATCCGGAATTGCCTCCGGGTCTCCTCCGGATTCATAGGAATAGGGAGTGTCCGGGTACATTGTACGCAGATTCATCCGGTCCAGTCTTCCTTCCGGGGATGAAAATACCCCCTTCATCTCATTGTAAACCACACCGTTATAACGAATCGGTTCCTGTACATCCTCGCATTCGTAATGCCAGCCTTCCTGCATCATAATCTCTTTGTGCGCATAAATATTCGGATGAAATACCGCATCTAAATAGACATCCATCAGATTCTGAAAATCCTTGTCATTACAACTCGCTACCGGATATACCGTTTTATCCGGGTAAGTCATAGCATTTAAGAAGGTATTCAAAGAACCTTTTACCAGTTCCACGAACGGGTCTTTTACCGGAAATTTGCGGGAACCGCACAATACACTGTGTTCCATAATATGCGGTACTCCGGTGTCATCCGTAGGCGGTGTGCGGAATGCTATATTAAATACCTTGTTATCGTCATCATTCGAAATCACTGCTACCCGAGCCTTTGTCTTATTATGGCGAAATACATATCCCGTCCCATTCATATTCACCAACTGTTGCTTCTGCTCCAGCGTATACGCTCCATAACTCTTACCAATCTCCTCGTACATTATCTAAAAACCTCCTAAATCTCGCAATCCATATCTTTAGTATAACACAAAGAACTCTATTTTAAAATGTTGCATACCTACATTATACTACACATAAATGCAAAAAAATGTCGTTTTCTTACATTTCATTCGGTTCTTCCTCTGTTTGCGCTACATCCTCGCCATACTTACTGATGTAAGCCTCCACATCCAGCCGAAACTGGGTCCACGCCCCCTCATTTTCTACATAATATTTCGGGCAGTTTTTCCCTGTAATATCGTAATGACGGATGATTTTGTCCGCAGTCAGATTGTAACGTCCACAAAGCCATGCAGTCAAATGTACCAGAGACTGGTATGTATTGTCATTAAATTTTCCACTCTCATCGGGATGGCAGCATTCAATAGAAATAGAATCCTCATTCCGGTTATTGGAACAATATGCCACCTCATCCAGAGGAACACATTGTATAATTTCCCCCTCTAGTCCTACAATAAAATTGGAACTGGCATAGGTCGCCCCACTGTCCTTTAATCCTTCAAAATAATTCCGGTTGTCCTTTGCAGAGGTTCCTGGATTGGCAACATAATGAATCACTACCGCATTGACTTCTTTCAATTCCAACTGCGGTCTGGAAAATTCATTCGGTGTCAAAAGCATCTCTCTGATTTCCGGTCTTTGCACCCGTTTTACCGGCTCTTCAGACTTCTTTGACACAACCACATCAGTAGGAAGGCTACTCTGTACCTGAACAACAAAAAACGCCAGGGCTCCTGCTGCCATACCCGCCAGGAAAATCAGCAGGTAGACAGTAGCCTGACGTTGTTTCTTTGTCATTTTCTTACTCAACGCTGTAATTCGGTGCTTCTTTTGTAATATGAATGTCATGAGGATGACTTTCTTTCAGAGATGCAGCAGAAATTTTTACAAATTGTCCCTTTTCTTTCAGTTCCTCAATCGTTTTTGCGCCTACATATCCCATACCAGAACGCAATCCACCCAATAACTGGAACACAGTATCCTCTACCGTACCCTTATAGGCAACACGACCTTCCACACCTTCGGGAACCAGTTTCTTCGCATTCGCCTGGAAATAGCGGTCTTTACTTCCATTCTCCATAGCAGCAATCGAACCCATACCGCGGTATACTTTGTACTTACGTCCCTGGTACAATTCGTATTCTCCCGGACTTTCATCACAGCCGGCAAACAGACTTCCCATCATACATACATTGGCACCTGCCGCGATTGCCTTGGTA
>JAQXNR010000011.1 GCA_029098105.1 Lachnospiraceae bacterium | reverse complement strand
TGAAATGAACTGCTGCGCTTTTTTGCGGTGGGGAGAACTGTCAGGATTTTGATATATTTATACAAAAAATGTCAAGAGTGGGCAGATATGCCCACCGATAGAGCAAATGAATTTGTTAGAATATAGGAAAAAATTACTAGTTCTAAAGAATTATATATGGAAACATCAATCAAAGGAGGACTTTTTCTATGAAAAAATGGGGAAAGAGAGTAAGTATTGTACTTGTATTATGCGTGCTTTTATGTGGAACATTGACTGATGTTGCAGTGTTTGCACCGGATGTTGTTCAGGCTGCCAATGCAATTGGTTTAGATGAGGAGGGGTGGCTTGGTTTACAAGACAGTTATGTATTAAAGATTAAGAAAACGAAGGAGAAGGTAAGCTGGAGCAGTTCAAATACGAAAATAGTGAAGGTGACACAGAATGGTAAGATAACAGGAGTCGGTTATGGAGAGGCTGTTGTTACCGCCAAAGTTGGAACCAAAAAATATCAGTGTAAAGTAAATGTGTATGCACCGACAATTTTTGATGAGAAGAATAATCTGATAGAAGACAAACTGTTAATGACCGCTGGTGACACCAAGACAATTCGTGTGGATTGGGCAAAATGCAAAGGTTTTTCATCCAATAATCCAAAAGTTGTAAGTATTACCTCGAAAGGTAAGATGACGGCAAAAAAGAGCGGAGTGGCAACAATTTCAATCAAAGATACGCTAAAGCGTGATATCTCGCTGAAAGTAATTGTGCAGAAAAAGGGCACCAAAAAGATTGCACCAACGGCAATCCAGAAAAAAAGAATGACAAATCCGGAGTATATCAGCTACGACGAGCTTGTAAAAAATAATCAGTATGACAAAAAAATTATCACGGATGCAATGGTAAAAAAATCAAGTTTGAAAGCAATCGATAATAAAAAGCTGCCATATTTTAGCGGAATCATTCTTGAGGAGAGGGCATTGGTCAGAAATATGAGATTCTACTATACTATGGAGGATGTTTATTCAGGCGGAATGACATCCGACTATATTACGGAGGAGGAAATCAATTTTCAGGCACAGAATGGTTTTAATTGTATTCGTATCATGTATTCTTTGAGTTATTTATCCAAGGGAAAAGATACAAGTCAGGTGAATCTGACAGAATTAGAGGTTCTGGACGAAATTGTCAGTTGGTGTATCCAGAATAACGTATCTTTAATGTTCAGCTTCTCAGAAGCCCCGGGATATACAACAGACTCAACTAAGAGTATTAATAGTGATGATTCGTGGATGAGTAATGAAAAGACAAAGAATGCAATGAAAAACTATATGGCTTTGCTTGCACAGCGCTATGCAAAACTTCCAAACAGCGCAGTGATGTACGAGCTGGAGGCGGAACCGGCAGTCTCAATTAATGCAGATGGCTCAGCGAATATGGCCGCTTATTGTGAGACAAATATTGCGTTTGCGGATGCAATTTGGGAACAGAAAAAGGATGCAGTATGTATTGTAGAAGATGTATTCCAGGGTATTTTTCCAGAGGCATGTGCAGCCCACGGAATCAATATTGCATCACATGCAGATGGAGATCCGGAAACGGTTGGAAACTTTTACATTGTTGGAATCAACACTATGACAGGAACAAAGTACGATCCGGTTATGCCATGTTATTTACCGAGCCTGATTTCTGAAAAAAGTGGACCTATGACATTTGTTTCAAAAAAGGGGGTTGCAAAACAGAAGATTTATATCGGGGCGGAAGAGGGAATGTTAGATATTGAGGGAAAACCATTTGCTAAAGTATACGCAGACGGGGTTCAGCTTACAACAAAAAAATATTCAGAAAAATGCATAACAGCAACGGTTCCAAAGGGAACAAAAAAAATTATCGTTACGCAGGAAAATTTAGAAAATGCTTTTCGAGTTGATGTAGTGCGCATAGGTGATCTGGTTATTCCAACAATTAACCATTATTGGATGAGAGAAGACCAAGGTTCTGTTTTGAAGCAACCGACGATTACTGTTAATGAGGATGGAACTTATAAGGATGATATGTATACAGATCCGTCAGAATGGTATTACGATGTTTGGCTCAAGGATTATGATGAGCTCTGCAAAAAGTATGGAGTGACTTTTATTCGAACTGAGATTGGTCAACAGGTAAGTTCATATAAACGTGCTGCTAGTATTGGAGTTGATGATATTGGTGATGATGAAGAAATCGATAATGAGAAAGCATATGATCTTGCAAGTAACAAAAACAATTTTACGTTAGCACTGAATATTCTCGACTTTAAATTAAAGGCATGCAAAAAGCACAATATTGGTTGGTGTTCAATGTCAACAAATGATACATTCCATACAGCAAAACAGCTCGCGATGGGAAGCGTATCAAAAACAACCGGTGCAAGCTGTAAGGATACGGATATGAGACAGTGGAAGAAAACCGGATTCTGGTATATAGAACCATTGATAAAAACATTAAAGAAATATAGATAAAGTGGGCAGACGTGCCCACCAATTGAATAAAGTAATATGCTAGAATATAGGAAATAATTACTAGTTCTACAGAATTACAATGTAAGGAGGAATTATTATG
>JAQXNR010000010.1 GCA_029098105.1 Lachnospiraceae bacterium | reverse complement strand
ATAGCACCGGAAATAGCAAAAGCTATCGTTCCCAAAATATCCATAAAATAAATAACTGAAAGTGTCAACTGTATTCCACCTACTTAACTGTAATTATTTCTCTAACTTCATTCCATATCGCTTTAAATCCACTCTGCCATTGATTACTTCAATTCCGTCTTCCATCAATAGCTGTGCTTGTACCTCTTCCCCACCAAATGCAAAAGAACCGGAACACTCTCCCTTTGCATTTACCACACGGTAACAGGGAATTCCCTGAGGATCCGGATTGTTATGCAAAGCGTTTCCTACTGCCCGACACATCTTTTTGTTCCCAGCCATTTCTGCAATCTGACTATAAGTTGCAACCTTCCCTTTTGGAATCTTTTTCACCGCATCGTATATTCTTTTTGTTGGACTATTCGTTACCAAATCATAACTTTCCGAAATCATCTGCTTGATGTCTTTCTCTGGAATACTTCCATCAAGAATAATTGTATTCCAGTGTTCCTTATTCTGATGCCAACCGGGAATAACCGATTCATATGCACTGCGCCAAAAATCTCTCCAATCCGGATTTACCTTTACATTGAGATTAATATAACCATCCCGCTCATAAGTCCATAGAAACGCTTTCTTGCTTCCCTTTACACGAATCAGTTGCCAGTTCTCATCATGAAATGGAGCCTCCTGGTAGGTATCTGGAAACGTCAACCCATATGCCAATGCTTCTTCTCTTGTTGTCATAAAACCTTTCATCTCCTGGATTTAAATTTGCTTGCTACTTATGGATTTATTGTGCTGTGTTTCCTTAAAAATGTCAAGTATTTACCACATAAAATATGCCGGCTGCTGCATACTCTGCAACTTCCGGCATAAATTAAAATTAGAAACGTTTAATTTTTTTCGTTGTGTTTTTTTCAAACTCAACATCACGAATTTTTAATTTAAACACTCTTTTATAAGGTGGTGCGGTTTTGTTGTAATCATCAATAATTCCCTGAAGTGTACTCTGCATATCCTTTATTTTTTTCTTATTTGCATATTCATAATCAGGGAATATCTCAGCCTCTATCACACCCTCACTATCGCGAACCAGAATCTCCTGCACCAATCGGTGTTCCCCAATCTTGTTCTCAATTTCTTCTGGAGAAATATTTTCCCCATTGGCTGTAATAATCAGATTTTTCTTTCTTCCAGTGAGAAATACAAAACCGTCTTCATCCACATATCCCAAATCCCCGGTTTTGAGCCATCCATCTTCCAAAGTCTCTGCTGTCTCTTCTGGCATGTTGTAATACCCCTGCATAACACTGGAGCCTTTGACCCATAACTCATCATCCACTGTCTTTGCTTCACAGTTTGGCATCAGTTTTCCAACAGAACCTTCTTTATTATGCCAACTCAAATTGGTACTGATTACCGGAGCGCATTCGGTCATTCCGTATCCCTGCAAAATCGTAATTCCATATTTTTTAAAAACGCCTATGTAGTCAGGATTCAAGTACGCTCCACCACTGCAGATGGTGTGAAACTGTTTTCCAAAAACCTTTGACCTGACAATCGCTGCAGGCATCCATGCAACATCCTCTAGTTTCTTGGCAAACGTCTCAATCATAAGCGGTACCATCAGAATCATATTGGGTTCAAATAATTTTATATTCTTTGCAACCCGCATAAGAGAATCGTTAATACAAATCACACAGCCCAGAGAAATCCCCTTTAGAATGTCCATGCTCAGACAATAGGCATGATGGATTGGCAACACAGACAAAATTACCGTTCCCGGCTCCATTTTCATGTCAAGACAAGTGGCATTTTCTGCCAGATTGCGGTGCGTCAGCATGACTCCTTTGCTCTTCCCTGTAGTTCCAGAAGTAAACATGATGGTCGCCAGTTCCTCCGGCTCCGGAGTATACTCAAATCCCGGTTCCTGCTCTTTTATTTGTTGCCAGAAATACAGTGCGCCTTCCACTGCAGTGACATCACTCATGGCAATCACATGTTTCAACCCCGGGCATACCTTTAATGCTTCTTCTGCCACCTGTGCCTTGCTTTCATCATACACAAGCGTCGTAACAGTGGCGCGATTTAATAAGTCGCACAATCCCTCCACAGGCAACTGCGCATCCAGTGGAACTGCTACACTTCCACTGTTGACAATTCCCATATATGCTACCACCCATTCATAGGACGTAGTTCCCAGAACCGCAATATGCTTTTTCTGTTCACCAAGAGCGGCTAAAACCGAAGAAAAACACTCGGAATCATTTTTTAAATCATGATAGGTTTTGCTTTCCACTACAACTGCTTTTTTGCCACTCTCATCACTTTTCTTCACCTTATACCGGAACGCATCCCAGGAACTATAAGTCTCCTCTGCCTTGTCCAGCAAATCACGGATTGTACTGCTCAAAACATCCATAATCTCCCCCCTTTTTACTCTGAGATTTTTGTTATGTAATCAACTGCTTCCTGCACTGTACGAATCTCCGTCACTTCCTCCTGATCGATTTCCACGTCAAATTCCTCTTCCACTTCGCCCAGCATACTCACAAAATCGAAAGAAGTAAAGCCCAAATCTTCCATAAAACGGGACTCCGGTTTTACATCCTGCGCATCTACTTCAACATAATTTGTAATAATACCTACTAATTTCTCAAACATAAACGTTCTCCTCTCTCTTGATGCTTTTCTGTCTATTTATATTTTTATATCAGTTTTATAATATCTCCCACTGTGAGGTATGGTTTTTCCACACCTTTGAACATAATCTTACACATATAATAATAGAAATATTCCAACTGCTCCCGGGAAACAGCATCTACCTGATGTTCAAAATTAAAGTCA
>JAQXNR010000009.1 GCA_029098105.1 Lachnospiraceae bacterium | reverse complement strand
TGCCTCACCACTGCTAGTCGCATCTGCGGAGGTCTGTGTCTCTTCCGTTTCCGCAAATACCCGGATTCCTGCAACATTTCCAAATCCAAATTGCAAACACAAAACCGCAATCAACATAAAAGCCATGGCATTTTTAAATTTTCTCATAATTTTGTCGCTCCCTTCCTTATGTTGTCAACAACATTTGTTTTTTGTATATTATTTTTTGATTGTTACCTTGTTTCCAGCACCTTTACTCTTCAACAGTTTCTTATACGCTGCCAGTTTACTGCCTGGAACCTTTATAACTGCCTTTTCAGCAATTCCGTTAAAGGCTTTGGTTCCCACATTTTTACTGGTCAATTTTGTCGTTTTAATCGTGATGCTGCTAAGTTTGGAACAGTTGTTAAACGCCTGCTTTCCAATCTCGGTTACATTCTTTCCGATTGTAACTGTTTTCAGTTTTTTACAACTCTTAAATGCCTTTGCATCAACTCCGGCGACTTTATAGGTCTTTCCTGCCAGGGTGATGGTCGCCGGAATCACCGCCTTAGTTACACTGGTCTTAGATGGTTTCACATACTCTACTGTCTTCTTTTTTACACTTGTCACTTTGTACACAGCAGAAGTTTCCGCATCCGTTACCTGTACTCCTACCTTCACACCGGTTGCCTTGATGACTTCTGTTTTTGTCTCTCCACAAGACTTACAGGTATAGGTTTTTTCTCCATCTTCTACGGCTGTCGCTTTCTCTGTCACAACACCGTTATCCCACTGGTGTCCTGTCGCCGGCTCTACAGTACCTTTCTTTAACTCAGCATCACAATCCACACAGTAATCATCTCCCGTATAGCCTGGTGTGATACAAGTTGCTGTGGTGGCATTTCTCACACCTCTGTTAGGGTGCAGGCATCCATCAAATACAACCGGAATTCCATTGCTAACTGCATACTGATGTGCATAGGAACCTCTTGCAGTATAAATGGTAAAAGACTCACTGCAACCAGAAAATACAGAAAATCCGATTTCTTTTACCCCAGCCGGGATGCGAATGGTTTCCAACTTTGTACAATTCATAAATGCCTCAGCATTAATATAGATTAAACTATCCGGTAAAGTGATGCCGGTCAGACTGCTACACCCCTCAAAAGCACCGCCATCTATTGTTTCCAGTGCAGAAGGCAATGCAACACTGGTCAAACTGGTACAGTCCTCAAACACCCAACCAGCCAGACGTTTCAGCGAATTTGACAACTTAATACTCTCCAGTTTCGTACAACCCGTAAATGCAGAATCCCCTATACTGGTTAAACTATCCGGTAACGAAAGCTTCTTTAAAGAAACACATTCAAAAAATGCCTGAGTTCCAATGCTAAGCACACCTTCGGGTATTACTATCTCTTCTAAACTGTCACATTGACAAAATGCACCATCCTGAATCGCCTGTAGTCCATTCGCCGGTAAAGTAACGTCTGTCAGACTATTACACCAACTAAACGTATTATCTTTAATAACACTGATTCCCTCTGGTATCACTACCCTGGCCAATTTACCGCAGCCAGAAAACGCCCTCTCACCAAGGCTTGTCGTTCTCTTTGGCAGTTCCATCTCTGGAAGTTCCTGGCAATCCCAGAATGCCTTCTCTCCAATGGTCAACGCCTTCTGGTCTTCTTCATTTTCTGCCTCTTTGAAAATAACCTCTTTCAAGTTCCAACAACTTAAAAAGGCACAATCATTTAACTTTGTAACAGTGGCCGGAATCGTAACGGATTCCAAATTTCTTGTCCAGGTCGCTGTTACATCGACTTCTCCTTCTTTAAAGCCGACTGCGGTTACTTCTCTTGCCTCCGTAGTCTCCTCGCCATCAACAGTAACAGGAACTGTCAAGGTGTCCGGTATAATCAAATTCTTTTCCGCTTCCTCTTCCGGATCATCCCCACGATAAGCAAAGGATCCAATCGTAAGTGTTCCATCTTCATTGATGATGTAGAACCATGTACTATGTCCATCTTCCAATGTCACTTCTTTTACTTCCTTGACTGTATCTGTACCGGTATTCGTCGTAGTCGCTGACTCCTGTGCATATGCAGTGACTCCTACCACTTCTCCAAAGCCGAATTGCAAGCACAAAACTCCAGTCAACAACCAGGCTACAATATTTTTGAATTTTTTCATACTCGTCGCTCCTTTTCTTAGTATTTCAGGCAATGTAAAACAAAAACTACCCTTCTATTAATTATGATGCACCAGATGCTGGTAAAGGTTCCAATTTTTTCAAAAACAAAGACCTTGTTGCAACTACAACAAGGTCTTTCACATTCCTAATAAAATCAAAGTATCTTTTATTCTCCTGTTAGTTTTACCACTGTCATGTCATGGTGTACTGCATCAAGAAACGGTCCGAAAATATCGGATGTTCGCAGGCGCATACTGGATGTGCTGACACATGGGTGACACCCTAAATATTCACCCGCTAATATATCCTCATCCACCAAAAGTCTGACATGATTTTCGGTGTCATTCATCAATCCCATAACGCTA
>JAQXNR010000008.1 GCA_029098105.1 Lachnospiraceae bacterium | reverse complement strand
TGCGTTATACCAGAGATATGGTTGTAATCTGCAGTTTGGTGGAGATGACCAGTGGAGTAATATGTTGGGCGGAACGGAATTGATTCGCAGAAAACTGGGAAAGAATGCCTGTGCTATGACGATTACCCTGTTGCTGAATTCTGAGGGAAAAAAGATGGGAAAAACTCAGTCCGGTGCGGTATGGCTTGACCCGAACAAAACTTCTCCGTTTGATTTTTATCAGTATTGGAGAAATGTTGCGGATGCAGATGTATTGAAATGTATTCGTATGCTGACATTTCTTCCTTTAGAGGAAATCGATAAGATGGATGAGTGGGAGGGCAGCCAGTTGAATCAGGCAAAAGAAATTCTTGCTTATGAACTGACAAAAATGGTACACGGTGAAGAGGAAGCAAAGAAGGCACAGGATGGTGCAAGAGCACTGTTTTCTTCGGTACTGCAAAGGAGATGCCCGAAACCCAACTTACAGAGGAAGATTATACGGAAGGAAAAATTGACATTTTAACACTGTTGGTTAAAGCAGGGCTTACAACTTCTAAATCCGAAGCACGCCGCGCTGTTCAGCAGGGTGGTGTCAGTGTAGACGGAGAAAAGATTGCAGATATTGCGACTTCTTTTACAAAAGAAAAAATTCAGACGGATCATTTAATTGTAAAGAAAGGAAAAAAGAATTTTAGAAAAATTGTATAAAATAGTGGCTGTGAAATAATATAGAAAAAGGAAGCGATGACATGGAAGAAAGTGCCACGAAAGAACAAGGTATGAATTATGAATTGGGAAACGCACCGATAGGAAGGTTGTTGCTACGGCTTGCGATTCCCAGTGTATTGGCACAGTTGGTAACTCTGTTGTATACAATCATAGACCGTGTGTATATTGGTCATATTGAGGGCATTGGGGAAGATGCATTGACCGGAGTCGGATTGTGTATGCCAATCGTTTGTATTCTCAGTGCTTTCGTGAATCTGATTGGTCAGGGCGGCGCCCCTCAAGCCTCCATTGCCATGGGAAAGCAGGATATGGAAAAGGCGGAGAAGATTCTGGGAAATTGTATGGCTGCACTGGTTGGAATTGCTGTCTTAATTACTTTGTTTTTTACTGTTTTTGGACGCTCTTTGTTGATGGTGTTTGGCGCCAGTGAAAAAACGATTCCCTATGCCTACTCATATATGCAGATATATGTACTGGGAAGTATATTTTTAATGATTTCCATGGGGATGAACCAGTTTATCACAGCACAGGGATTTACCCGTTATAGCATGGTCAGTGTATTATTGGGAGCAATCAGCAATATTGTTCTGGACCCGATATTTATTTTTGGTCTGGGTTGGGGGGTGCGGGGAGCAGCCTTTGCCACCGTTCTCTCTCAGGCGTTAGCCAGCATTTTTGTGCTATGGTTTTTGAATAGCGTCAGAAGTACACTGCGAATTCGCAAACAGTATTTTCGAATGGAAAGTAAAATTATGCTACCGGTTCTGGCTCTTGGGGTTTCGCCTTTTATCATGCAGGCAACGGAGGCTGCCCTGAATCTGTCTTTTAATTATTCTCTGCAAAAGTATGGTGGGGATGCCGCGGTAGGAGCAATGACAATTGCCAGCACAATTATGCAGATGATTTGGATTCCTACTGCCGGAATTGGTCAGGGTGCCCAGCCAATTATCAGTTACAATTATGGTGCCGGAAATGCAGGACGGGTAAAAAAATCAGTGGGACTGCTGTTTTTATTTGCAGAGTCCTATATGTTTTTATGCTGGGCGGCGGTGGAATTGTTTCCTCAGGTGTTTATCCGGATGTTTAGTAATTCCACAGGAGAGTTGTACATGACAGCGGTGTGGGTCGTCCGGTTGTATATTGCAGCCATTGGCTTGTTTGGAATTCAGAATACAGTACAGCAGACATTTATTTCTACAGGGCAGGCAAAGGCATCTATTTTTATTGCCTGTCTTCGTAAAGTTGTTTTGCTGATTCCGTTTATTTTCATTCTGCCTTGTTTCTTCGAAAACAAGGTGTTTGCAGTATTTCTTGCGGAGCCGGTGTCAGATATGATTTCCATCACTACAGCAGGTTTGATTTTTGCATGGAAGTTTCCGAAGATGATGAAAAAACTGGAGAAGAGTGCAGTTTCTACTTCCGTAGAATCATAAGCAGAATATAGAATAAAAATAATGCGCCGGAACAGCAATGTTTCCGGCGCATAATATGTTAGAATATTTTTTATTTGGAGCAACGAAACTGTAATTCTTCCCAGCGTTTGTCTACTTCTGCCTGGAACTGCTCAATCAGATGCTCATTTCCCTTTTTGAATAAATGTTTAAAGCGTCCCTGTTTGATGAGGAAATCCTCAATCGGAAGTTTCTTTTTTGGTTCATAATTCAGAATCCATGTGCCGTGATCTACTTCAAACAATGGCCAGTAACAGGTTTCCACACCAAGTTTACAGATTTCCATAATGTCCTCGGTGTTGTAACGCCAGCCACGGGGACAGGGAGCCATTACGTTTAGGAAGCAGGCGCCTTCGGTATAGATGGCTTTCTCTGCCTTCTTGTGTAAGTCACTGAAATTGCCTAAAAAAGTGGACTGTCCCACATAAGGAATGTCGTGGGCGGCGAGAATGGCTGCCAAATCTTTACGATTTTGCAGTTTGCCGTCGCTTTGACTGCCTACTGGGGTGGTAGTGGTATCAGCATACATCGGAGTGGCAGAGGAACGCTGAATACCAGTGTTCATGTACGCACCGTTGTCATAACAGACATATACCATATCGTGGTTTCGTTCCATGGCGCCAGACAGGGATTGCAGACCGATGTCGTAAGTTCCCCCGTCACCGCCGAAGGTAATAAATTTATAATTGTCTTTTACTTTGCCTTTGCGTTTTAAAATGTTGTATGCGGTTTCCACACCAGACATAGTGGCACCAGCATTTTCAAAAGCGTTGTGAATATAACTGTCCTCATATGCAGTATAGGGATACATAAAGGAGGACACCTCAAGACATCCCGTTGCATTTCCAATGACTGCCCGGTCCCCCTCATGAAGGGCACGAAGCACCGCCCGTACTGCGATGGTTCCACCGCAGCCTGCACACATTCTATGCCCGGGAGCAAGACGCTCAGGCTTATTCATCATTTCTTTAAAATTCATTTTTTTCTGTTCTGCCATCACATCCACCTCCTAACGGCTGCGCAATCCAATATAACGGAATTGCTCTACTTCTTTGCCATTTACGACTACATCTTCCAACTCTTCAAAAATTTCTCTGGCATCCTCTACCCGGTAATCCCGTCCGCCGAGACCATATACATAAGAGACTACTTCAGCATGGGATTTTGCCCGGAATAGTGCGGCTGTAACTTCTGCTGCCAGCGGTCCTGCCTGTCCATTAAAACTTTCACAGCGGTCCATAATACCAACTGCTTTGCAGTTTTTCAGGGCGACAGCGATTTCTTCTGCCGGGAAGGGGCGGAATACCCGTAATTTCAGTAAGCCTACTTTCTTTCCCTGTTCCCGCAGTTCATCGATGGCATCCTTGGTAGTTCCAGCGGCAGAGCCAATGATAACTATGGCGTATTCGGCGTCATCGAGACGGTATTCTTCAAAAAATCCGTAAGTTCTTCCGGACAATTCGCCGTATTCTTTTCCCACGTCGAGAATGACCTGTTTCGCATTTTTCATCGCTTCTACCTGAGCCTTTTTCGTTTCCATATAGTAGTTGGACACCGCATAGGGACCAACTGCCATAGGCTGCTCGGAATTCAGCAGATAATTTTCGGGGTGGTATTCTCCTACAAAGTTCTTTACTTTTTCATCTTCCAGCAATTCAATATTTGCCAAGGCGTGGCTGGTAATGAAACCATCCTGACAAATCATAATCGGCAGGTGTACATCCTTGTGCTCACTGATGCGGTATGCCTGAATAAAGTTGTCGTATACTTCCTGGTTGCTTTCTGCATAAATCTGAATCCATCCGGCATCTCTTGCTCCCATACTGTCAGAATGGTCACAGTTGATGTTAATAGGACCGGACAGAGCACGGTTTACCAGCGTCAGTGCCAGTGGAAGGCGGTTGGAAGCCGCTACATACAATAACTCCCACATCAATGCCATACCACAGGAGGAGGTTGCAGTTAATGCCCTGGCTCCGGCGGCAGATGCACCAATTGCTGCTGACATGGCACTGTGCTCACTTTCTACGGGAATAAATTCAGTATCCACTTCTCCGTTGGCAATGTAGTTTGCCACCATCTGGGGAATTTCTGTGGAAGGAGTAATGGGAAATGCCGGCATGACATCCGGGTTGACCTGTTTAATTGCATATGCCACCGCTTCATTGCCGGACAATCGTTCACGAATCGCCATTTTACTGTTCCTCCTTTTCTTTTATTGGAAGAGGGCTGTCCACCATAGTAATCGCTCCGAAAGGACACACTTTTGCGCAGATGCCGCAGCCCTTACAATGATCATAGTCAAAATCCTGACGTTTGCAGTCAATTACCGGAATGCTGGAATCGGGGCAGACCGGCGTGCAGAGCAGACACTGGGTACATTTTTCCGAATCAAAAATTGGAGTGTTTGTACGCCATTCACCTGTGTTGAACAATTTGGATGTACCCTGACCATAAATCTGATTGCCCTCAGTAATATCCTGCCAGGGACTCTTTTCTGTAATTTTTGTAATATCTGTCGCTGCCATTACTGCACCTCCTCAAAAGCCATTTTCAGAGCTTTCATATTGCCCTCGATTACTTCCGGTTTCTTCGCAAATTTATGTTTATAGGAAGCTTCCATCTGAGTCAAAAATTCGTCTTTTTCCATTACATGGCTTACTGCCACAATGGCGGCAAGCATTGGGGAATTGGGAAAATATTTGCCCAGTGCTTCTTCGGAAATCCGTCGGGCATCAATGGTATATATTTTGCCGGGATAGCCTTTTAAGTGAGGAATAATCTCGTCCTTAGGACGCTGGGTATTGATGACGATTGCTCCTTTGGGATTCAATCCTGCAGTGACATCAATGGTCTCCAGTAAAGTTTCGTCCACTACCACAACATAATCCGGATCATAAATATTGGAATGTACCCGCAGTTCATGATCACTGATTCGGTTGTAGGCGGTAATCGGGGCGCCCATACGCTCCGGACCATATTCGGGAAAGCCCTGTACATTCTTACCGTGTTTAAAACAAACATCTGCAAGAAGCAGTGCTGCTGTTTTGGCACCCTGACCGCCGCGGCCATGCCATCTGATTTCTACTGTTTCCTTCAATCGTAAACACTCCTTATTATTGTTTTTGCGTATAGACGCACATCTTTTTTATTATAGCATTTTAAATAAGAAAGGGAAAGTCAAATATCGACTAAATTTTTACACCCTTTCAAAAATATTATGTGATTTTGACGGGAAAATAAAAAATGGAAGGAAAGGGAATTTTTTTAGAAAGGTTAAAAAAAGCCCCTGAAAGCATGTAACAATACAATGCTTTCAGGGTGCCCCTGCCAAGAGTCGGAATGACAGGATTTGAACCTGCGACCTCTTCGTCCCGAACGAAGCGCTCTACCAAGCTGAGCCACATTCCGTTATTGAAAAACTGGGGTAACACAACCCGCGATACCTATTATATAAAATTGTTCCAATAAAATCAAGAGGAAATTTTAGTATTTTTAGAATAATTCCTGGAGAGAATAAATCAGCAGAAAAATTCCTCCAATTACAGCAGCACTCAACAGGATTCCGGTAATGACGCCAATCCATCCGGTATGTTTTCGCATCTCCATCAGAGTATCCCGGTCCCATAATTGGATGTCGGTTTCTTCAGCCAGTTCCCGGGCAGATTTGGTAAAATAGTTATTCCTCAGGACCACACCATAATCCAGACCGTAATAGGTGCGTCCTGCATAGGCTTCCTGAACTGCCTTGTTGTTTACTTTTCCTTTATAATTTTTACATTGAATACCGTAACTTTTTCTGTGGCGGTAAGCGATGATGTCAATTCCCTGATCACCGCTGGCACCGGTTACTTCTACTTTTTTGTAGCCGTTGCGTTTCAACAGACGGGCACAGTAATCTTCAAATTCCAGACCGTCCATGCGGTCAAAGAAACGGTGAAATTCTTTTTGTTTTTCTTTGTTCATAAGATTTTCCTGGTATTTTTATAGTAGGTAATGCAAAAAGCATTTTTTCGAAAAAAGTTTGCAAATACCTATCAGACAGTATAACATATTCCAAAACAAAATTTATAAAAAACTTAAAAATCAATAAAGGGTATGATATAATTTGACTTGGGAAGAGTCCTGATGTGGAGTTTTGCAAACTCCTGGCTAGATTTATACAGAGAAAGGTTATAATTTGTTCTATGGAATTCAAAGAATATAGTAAAAATCATATTGTGCTTCTGGATGGAGCCATGGGCACTTATTTTAACCAGTTACATCCCGGTGAAGGAGAGGCAGAGGAAGCCAATACCCTTCATCCGGACTGGATTGTGGATATTCACAGGCAATATATTGATGCGGGGGCGCAGTTGATTCGCACCAATACCTTTGCTGTCAACCATACGTTGTTCCCAAAACCGGAACAGAGACAGGCGCAGATTCGGGCGGCAGTGGCGAATGGGCGAAAAGCGGTGGAGGAATCCGGTAAGACCGTTTTTCTGGGGGCTTCCATTGGTCCGATACGTCAGGAGATGGGGCAAAGCCAGGAGGATGTACTGGAAGAATATGAAATGCTGGTGGACGTGTTTCTGGAAGAAAATGTTACCCTATTTGTCCTGGAAACCTTTGCAGAGACAAAATGGGTAAAACTGCTGGCAGAGCGGATTCGGGAGAAAAGGCAGGATTCTTTTATACTGGCAGAGTTTTCGGTAAATCCATCCGGATACACAAAATTTGGCTATAGCATGCAGCAGATTGTAAATGAATTTGCGGTACTTTCCCGGGAGGGGGAAGTGTCATCAGAACAGACATTGGATGCCTTTGGATTTAACTGTGGCGTGGATGCCGTACATTTAAACAGGCTTCTGGAAAAATTGGTGTTTCCTTGTGAGTGCTGTTTTTCTGCACTGCCCAATGCGGGCTATCAGCATGAATTGCGGGGACGATTGCGGTATTCGGACAATCCCCCCTATTACGCGAAGCAGATGCAGGGGGTGGCAGCCCAGGGTGTGAATTTATTAGGCGGTTGCTGTGGCACTACTCCGGAACATATCCGGGCATTGCACAAAATGCTCTGTCAAATGGAAAAACAATCACCCCATAAGAAATTCCCCTATAATAAGCGGATTGCGGTTTCCACAGTACCCCAAAAAGAAATTCAGGAAGCGAATCCCTTTATGGAGAAGCTTACCAGAGGAGAGGAAAAGGTATATGTAGTGGAACTGGATTCCCCCTTTGGTCCCGATGCAGAGAAATTTCAACAGGGTGCTTTTTTGTTGCGGGAGAATAACGTAGACATGATTACCGTTTCCGATTCCCCTATGGCGCGGGCAAGAGCCGATGCCGCCCTGATGGCACAATACATTCAGGACAAAGTGGATGTGGCGGTTATGCCGCATATTGCCTGCAGGGACCGAAATTTGATTGGACTGCGCTCCGAAATACTGGGGGCGTATATAAACGGTAGCCGGAATTTTCTTGTAATTACAGGGGACCCGGTGGCAAAAGAAGATAGAAATGCGATTACCGGAGTGTTTGATGTGAATTCCATCCGTCTTATGGAATATATAAAAAATATGAATGAGGAACTGTTTGCACAGGCACCGGTTTATTATGGCGGTGCATTAAACTATGACGGTGTCAACGTGGATGCGATTGTGAGACGTATGGAGCAGAAAATAGAGGCGGGATGCAGTTATTTTCTGACCCAGCCGATATTTTCCAAAGAGGACATAGAACGGATCCGATTGCTGAAAGCCCGGGTGGATACTAAAATAATCTGTGGCATTATGCCATTGGTAAGTTATAAGAATGCCCTGTTTATGCACAATGAGATGCCGGGAATTCATGTTTCCGATGAAGTGTTGGCGCAATACCGCCCGGATATGAGCCGGGAGGAAGCAGAAAAAGTGGCTCTTCGGGTTTCTCTGGAAATTGCAGAGCAACTCTATGATGTGGCAGATGGATTTTACATTATGACCCCATTTCAGAGAGTGGGACTGGTCAATCAGATTATATGTGCAATTCGTAAATTGGGATAAAATAGTGAAAAAGGAGAAAGCAGATGACACGGCAAGAATTTAGAAAATGGCTGGAAGAACAGCCGGTTATATTGGACGGTGCTACCGGAACGAATTTGCAAAAGGCGGGAATGCCTACCGGAGTTTGTCCGGAGGCATGGATTATGGAGCACAGGCAGGTTTTGATGGATTTGCAACGTGCATATGTGGATGCGGGTTCCAATATTGTGTATGCCCCTACCTTTTCCGGTAATCGGATTAAATTAGAGGAATATGGGATTGGAGACCAGTTGGAAAAAATCAACCGGGAACTGGTACAGTTGTCCCGGGAAGCAGTAGCGGGAAAAGCGTTGGTAGCAGGCAATCTTACCATGACAGGAGAGCAGTTATATCCAATGGGAAAGATGCCCTTTGAAGAACTGGTGGATATTTATAAAGAACAGGCACGCTGTATTGTGGATGCGGGAGCAGACCTATTTGTAGTGGAAACCATGATGAGCCTGGCAGAAACCCGGGCGGCTGTTATAGCGGTGCGGGAAATTTGCGATTTGCCGGTGGTGGCAAGCATGACCTATAACGAGGATGGCAGAACGTTATACGGAACGGACCCTACAACTGCAGTAGTTGTATTACAGTCGCTGGGAGCGGATGCTATTGGTGTCAACTGTTCCACAGGACCGGAGCAGATGGTTCCGATTGTGGAGGAAATGCGTAAAGTAGCGGAGGTTCCGCTACTGGCAAAACCGAATGCCGGACTGCCGGAGTTAATTGATGGAGAGACGGTTTATTTAATGAGACCGGAGGAGTTTGCAAAGGCTGGAAGAATGCTGGTACAAGCGGGAGCCCACATGGTGGGAGGATGCTGTGGCACGACACCGGAGCACATTCGGGCATTGAGTCGGGAAGTGAAGGGAATGAGTCCCCTGCCGGTAGAAAAACATCACAAATCCCTGCTGACGTCGGAGCGCAAGACCTTGGAAATAGATATCGATGGACCGTTTCTCGTAATTGGAGAGCGCATCAATCCCACTGGAAAGAAAAAACTTCAGGAAGAACTGCGTCAGGGACGGTTGGACATGGTCATGGATATGGCAGAAAACCAGGAGGAGAGTGGTGCTCATATTCTGGACATTAATATGGGAATGAACGGAATTGATGAGAAGGAAATGCTGTTGGAAGTGGTGGCACAGGTGGGACAGAGCGTCAATCTGCCCCTGTGTATCGATTCCAGCCATGTTGATGTGATTGAAGCAGCACTGCGGCAATACCCGGGGCGGGCGCTGATTAATTCCATTTCTCTGGAACAGGAAAAGTTTGAAAAATTGCTTCCGATTGCAAAAAAATATGGTGCTATGTTTATTCTCCTTCCTCTGTCAGATGAAGGGCTTCCAAAAGATTTAGAGGAGAAAAAACAGATTATTCATAAGATTTTAGACAGGGCATTGGAATTGGGAATGGAAAAAGAGGATATTATTGTGGATGGTCTTGTGGCAACGGTGGGAGCCAATCCTATGGCAGCGGTAGAGACGCTGGAGACGATACGGTACTGCCGGGAAGAATTGCATTTGTTAACCTCTTGTGGTCTGTCCAATATTTCTTTTGGGCTTCCTAACCGGATTACTGTGAATACTGCATTTTTAACGATGGCAATCCAGTCGGGACTGACTATGGCGATTGCCAATCCCAGTCAGGATATGCTGATGAATGCCGCAGCTGCGACCGACTTGTTGTTGAATAAGAAAGGCGCAGACCTCACTTATATTAACCGAATGAATGAACTGGCTCAAAAGGAGGAGGCAATGCGGGCAGCAGGACTACTGCCTGCGGCAGGAACGGCTGCCACTGCGGTACCCTTGACAGCAGTGCAGGGAACGACGGGAGCAGGCAACCAGCCAAAGGTATTTCAGGCGGTGCTCAAAGGAAACAAGGACCGGATTGTGGACTATGTTAAAGAAGAGATAGCAGAAGGAACCAAACCGGATGACGTTATTAACGATTTCTTGATTCCGGCGATTAATGAGGTGGGAGATTTATTCAACCGCAAAAAGTATTTTCTTCCCCAATTGATTGCCAGTGCAGAGACAATGAAACTGGCAATTGAGTATCTGGAACCAATGCTGGAGCGCAAAGGAGACGGGGAGAATATGCCAACTCTTGTAATTGCGACGGTGGAGGGGGATATTCATGACATCGGCAAGAACTTGGTAGTATTGATGTTGAAAAACTATGGTTACCATGTGATTGATATGGGTAAGGATGTGCCCAAGGAGGAAATTATTGCAAAAGCCAAGGAAGTAAATGCAGATTTTATTGGTCTGTCTGCACTGATGACTACGACTATGATGCGGATGAAAGAGGTGGTAGAGGCGGTAAAAAAAGAAAATCTTCCCCTCAAGGTCATTATTGGAGGCGCTGTGATTACGCAGAGTTTTGCGGATGAGATTGGGGCAGATGGCTACTCCAAAGATGCGGCAGATTGTGTAAAACTGGTGCAGCGGTTGTGGGAGGAAGGAAAATAATCAATCCGGGTTTTGTGTTTTGACATATATTATGCAATGTAGTACAGTAGTAGAGTATGTGAATACGAAAATGTTGAATAGAAGTAAAAGAAAATTAAGAATTTGGAGGAATTTATGTCAAATATAGAGCAGAGCAGAATTCGTAATTTCTGTATTGTGGCACACATTGACCATGGAAAGTCTACGCTGGCAGACCGTATTATTCAGATGACCGGATTGCTGACCGAGCGGGAGATGCAGAATCAGGTGTTGGACAATATGGATTTGGAGCGGGAACGGGGCATTACCATTAAGGCACAGACCGTTCGAATCGTATATAAAGCGAAGGACGGCGAAGAATATATTTTCAATTTAATCGATACGCCGGGACATGTGGATTTTAACTATGAGGTGAGCCGTAGTCTGGCAGCCTGTGAAGGAGCGGTATTGGTGGTAGACGCTGCCCAGGGTATTGAGGCACAGACACTGGCAAATGTATACTTGGCGCTGGACCATGATTTGGAAGTATTTCCAGTCATCAATAAAATTGACCTGCCCAGTGCGAATCCGGAATGGGTAAAAAATGAAATTGAGGATGTCATTGGAATCGAGGCACAGGATGCTCCTATGATTTCCGCTAAGACTGGTCTGAATGTGGAGGATGTGTTGGAGGCAATTGTGCACAAAATACCAGCACCCGAAGGAGACCCGGAAGGCCCGTTACAGGCGCTGATTTTTGACAGCCTTTATGATTCCTATAAAGGGGTTATTATTTTCTGTCGGATTAAAGAGGGGACAGTGAAAAAGGGTACGACGATTCAGATGATGGCTACGGGAGCCAAAGCCGAAGTGGTAGAGGTAGGTTATTTTGGACCGGGACAGTTTATTCCCTGTGAAGCGCTTTCTGCAGGCATGGTGGGATATATTACGGCTTCTCTGAAAAATGTACAGGATACCCGGGTGGGCGATACGGTGACGGATGCCCAGCGGCCCTGTGAGGCACCTTTACCGGGATACAAAAAGGTGAACCCGATGGTATACTGTGGAATGTATCCGGCGGATGGCGCCCATTACCCGGACCTTCGGGATGCATTGGAGAAATTGCAGTTGAATGATGCTTCCCTCCAATTTGAGCCGGAAACTTCGATTGCACTGGGATTTGGATTCCGCTGTGGTTTTTTGGGGTTGCTGCATTTGGAGATTATTCAGGAACGCTGGGAGCGGGAATATAATCTGGACATTGTAACGACGGCACCGGGTGTTATATATAAGGTATATAAGACAGATGGTGAGGTGGTTGAACTGACCAATCCTTCCAATCTGCCGGACCCTTCCGAGGTGGATTATATGGAGGAACCGATTGTGACCGCAGAGATTATGGTTACGACGGAGTATGTCGG
>JAQXNR010000007.1 GCA_029098105.1 Lachnospiraceae bacterium | reverse complement strand
TAAATGATTACATTAATTTGCTTTCCAGGTTGGGCTCCGGCTCCTCCTCTGACAGTAGCGATACGGACAGTTACAGTTTTTCGCCGCTGACTAACGACTACACAACCATTTCCGGCACTAATAATTACAATGCCTCTGTATTAAATCTATTACAAAATGCCTTAACCGACCAAAAAAAGCAGTGAGACAGGAATTTTCAAAAAGAATCCGTTTCACTGCTTTTTCTTAATAAAATTCTTCATCCATAATTGAGTCCCACTTCATTCTATGCTAAAATAGCCATGAGCATACAGCATTTTTCTACATATAACGCCAAAATCATTTTGTATTCTCACAAATATTCAATAACTCTGAATTATAATATAGCAAAATACAATTACTGCAAAACAGAAGAACCTTCGGTTCTTCCTGCAAATAAAGGAGGATATTATGCCATACCATTTCCATCGAACCTGCCAAAGGTTTGGTTTTCGAATCATTGCGCTGCTTTTACTCTGCAGCCTTTTCCTAAATGTGTCTTTTTCCGAAGTCTCCGTAACCTGTAGCGGAGCCTCTACCGGAACAGTGAATACCGAAGGTTTAAATTTGCGAAAAAAAGCGACAACTACCAGCCCGGTCCTCATTTCTCTGACAAAGGGAACTAAGGTTACCATTTTAAAAACCACAACGAACAGTGCAAAGGAAAAATGGTATCGGGTTTCCGTAAAAGTTAATGGAGTTTCCTATAAAGGCTATGTCCTGGCAAGTTATGTCAAGAAAAAGAGTACCTCTGCTTCCTCCACCTCTCCATCAACTGCCACAACCCAGAGCAGTACAGCAAAACCAGCAGACAAATTCTTTTTCCGCTATGGAAATTTAAAATCCTCTGCCATTTTGTACAAAGAACGTTCCACATCCTCTACCCGAATTGCCTATTTGAAGAAAAAAACACTGGTCTATGCGGGGCAGAAGAAAAAAATTGGAACCACCACATGGTATCGGGTTAGCACAAAGGGATTGTCCACAAACTACAAAGGCTACCTTCCCGCCAATAAGATTCAGTTTCAGAAAACAACGGTGAAATCCACCCGTTATAAAGTTGCCATCACGAAGCAGAAATGCCATGTGTACAAGACTGCCAACGGAACAGACACCCGTCTGGGCACAATCAACAAAGGGAAAGATGTAATTATTCTGGGCACCTTGAAAGTTGGCGGTAAAAAATGGGCAAAGGCAAAAACTTCTGTGGGAACCGGTTACATAGTCTACTCCCAGTTGAATCCGGTTACCAGTACGGTAAAAAGTACCACCAATCTCACAGCTACAGTAAAAAAGAAGTCCTATACCCGTCGCGTGGCATCTCTTTTAGCTTCCAATAAAGGCACTGCAGCAGTGGGAACCACAGTTACCATTTTGGGAAGAATTACAGTAAACAAAGTAGTGTGGTATAAATGTTCCTTTAGCAAAAATTCCAAAACAGTGACCGGATACATTCGTGCTTCCTCCATCTCCCTCTCCACCGAGGCAGCATTTCAGGAAGCCCTTCTGGAATTTCCGGCCAGTTACCACGAATCTTTGAATCAACTACATGCCACCCACCCACAATGGGTTTTCAATGCGGTGAATACGGGATTGGACTGGAATGACGTCATTGCCAACGAGAACCAGAATGGAAAAAATACCATTCAGAGCAACTGTCCGAAAGGTGGTGCCTCCGGTACCTACAGTGCCCCTTTCTCTCATTTGTCCACAGCTCCCGGCGACTACAACTGGGAGACTGACACCTATACTCTGCGGGACGGTACCAACTGGTACTCCGCTAACGAACAGGTCATTGCCTACTATATGGATCCCCGGAATTTCCTAACGGAACAAGGTATTTTCCAGTTTGAATCCCTCTCCTACGAGAGTAGTCAAACAGAGGATGTGGTTTCCACTATGCTGGCAAATACCTTTATGAGTGGAAACTACAGCGTTACCGACAAGGCAACCGGACAAGCCGTCTCCGGCTCTTATTCCTCTGCTTTTATGGACGCGGCTGCCGGTTCCGGTGTCAGCCCTTACTACCTGGTAAGCCGGGTAAAAAATGAAGTGGGCTCTTCGGGAAGTGGTTCCACAAGCGGCACCTATAAGGGTTATGAGGGATACTATAACTTTTACAATATTGGTGCCAACGACAGTGCCACAGGACAGGCAATTGCCAACGGGCTGTCCTGGGCAAAAAGCGGTACCACTTATAACCGTCCCTGGACTACTCCTTACAAGTCCATTGTAGGCGGCGCCCAGTACATTGCAGGACAGTACATTGGACTGGGGCAGAACACCATGTATACCCAGAAATTCAACGTGGTTGTCCCTACTTCTCTGTACCTGCACCAATACATGACTGCGGTAACTGCATCAAACAGTTATGCCGTAACCAATTATAACAGTTACAGCAAAAACGGTATTTTAGACAACTCCTATACTTTTTACATTCCGGTATTTCAGAATATGCCTGCTACTGCCTGCGCCCTTCCGACTTCTGCAGGGAACCCGAATTACTACCTGAAATCCCTAACTGTAAAAAATACCGCTACAGACAAGAAAATTAGTTTGAACGCTACCTTCAACTACGCAACGAACAGTTACACCGCCGCCGTAGCCAGCAGCGTCAACAGCATTACCATTTCCGCTTCCGCCATCAGCAAATACGCCAAGGTGGGCGGCACCGGAACTTACCCGCTGGTGAGTGGAACCAATACCATCAAGGTTACCTGTACTGCTGGTAATGGCACAAAAAATACTTACACGTTAACGATTGTAAAACAATGAGGAGGAGCATTTTATGAAAAAAACAGTATTTCACTGCATACTTTGTATTGTCCTGGTGCTCACCGCATTTCTTCTGATTTCCGAGAAAAATGAAGTACCCGCCCAGGCACAGGAAGACACGTTTGTTATTCAGTCTGCTAAGACAAAAGTAAAAAAAGACAAGACCTTTACGGTAAAGATTACGATTCACAGCAATGAACCAATGCAAAACGTACAGGCTTCTCTTTCCTATGATGCCACTCTGGCAGAGTATATTTCTGACGACCAGCCTGCCATTGTCGGGACCAGTGGTCTGCTCACTTTAAATGACACCTTTGAAAAAGGCATTACAGACAAAACTTACAAATTGAAATTTCAGGCGCTTCAACTGGGCAACTGCCAGTTCTTGCTGGACAATGCTAATTACACCCGTTTTCAGGATTTGAGTGTGGTTTCCAAAGGTTCCTCAGCAGAAGAAATTGAAATCATTGTAAATGATGGTGTGGAAGACGACTGTACTTTGGAAGAATTATTTACTGCAGTGGGAGAATGGCAGGAAGACTGGGACAGCGAAACCTATGACTACCATATTACCGTCCCAAAAGAAACCACTGTTTTTGCCTACAGTGCCACCCCCTCCTGTGAGGACTCCCAGGTTGTGTCTGAAGGGCCGGACACGCTGTCCACCGGTACAAATATATACAAAATTACCGTAACTGCCCCTTCTGGAGACAGTGCGGTATATACGTTAAAAGTGGTGCGTTAGAACATTCTAATGCACCACTCCTTCTCTTTTCAATTGATATAATTCCTTTTGAAGTTGTTCAATCTTTTCTGTGAGCCGTTGATTTTCACTCATCAACTCCTCGTTGAACACGTTATAATCAGAAAAAATCTGTTTCCAATCCTGCTCCTGAACAGGCGCCTTTTCTACCACACTGCGGGAACGGTAGTATTCATTCAGAAATGCCGCATCTTCTTTGAGTTCATGGGTAACATTGTAATCCCGAATATCCATCAACAGTTTATGGTAAAATCCCTGACCACCTTTTACAATATCATAAGTACGCACATCCTTGCGCATTTCCCGGTGTCTGCCAAAACTGCAGTTTTTCACATCACTGGCAGAATAACAGTCCACTTCCTGCTCTGCCTCTTCGGAAAATCCCGGCCAGAATACATAAATACCCGGTATTGTTTCACTGGAAAAGTGAAGTTTTTGTAATAACTTCTGTCCGCTTTGTGCATACCCGGTAAATACATGAGCATAGCGCCAGACACTTTTCGTAAAATCCGAAACCCGAAACTGTCCCAGCCACCGCTCATCCATCATTCCCTCCTCATTCTCCTGGGAGAGAATTACTACAACCGGAAATCTGCGGTTCGCATCGGAAATCAACTGGTAAATGCTATCCACCTGGGCATCCTTTATGATTCTCCGGTTGCTGGTACATTTAACTACATCCACGATTCCAATATTGTCTGCAATGTCCCGGTAAAACTTAGGAAAACTGAAATACAGCCCCTGCTCCAGTAAATTTCGGTTCTCCGGCTCCACATAGGAATTACTGGTGTACAACCACAGTCGACCTTCCTCTAAAGACAGACGGGCGCGGGTAATCCACATTCTTCCTCCTACGGACAAATCCAGATTCACAGTACGGCAACGCATAATAAAATGCTCCGGGTCATAAATAACACCCACATTGTAACCATTCTGTTCTCCATAATAAGTAGAAGTCTCCTCCGGCATCCGTCCCACCAGTTCGCCAAACTTCCCCTGCACCCAGCGGTAAATAGAATTGCCAGCCCTGCCAAAAGCCTCCTCCACGCCCAGTTTCGTTGTATCAATCGCAACCCGGGACTGAAACACCTTATGCTCCACCAAGGGCTTTAATTCATAACTGGCAGATTCTGCCCGGCTCTCCAGACGTCCTGCATTATATACATCCCGCTTTTTAAAAATGTCTTTGAGCTGGTCATCGTGAAGCAGACATTCATTCAAAAGTGCCACAATGGTATTCACATTGATGGGAACTCTCCAGTTCCGCTTCATCAACTGGTCCACCAGACGTTTGCGGGGACACTTAAACAACCGCTTTGCCAGATTGTCTACCGTATTGCGGTAACTGTCATTAAAAATCTGTTCCACCTCCGGGTACAGAGGCTGGTTCTCCATCTTAACCCGGAAATGCACCTTAATCATCTCTGCCCATTGTCCCGCCTTGTACAAATCATGCCCCATATCCTCAAATAAAGTGACCATAGATTTGTCACACAACTCTAACGTTGCCAGAATACTGTTAAAATAGCGGGAAAAAGAAATCCGGTTCGTCCAGACGCTCTCCTGCTTATACCGCATATCATGTTCAATCTCATGCCAGCCTTCAAAAAACATCGTCTTCAACTGAATCTCAAAAGTGTCATCAATCCCCATATCCCATGCATCCGGACTGATTTTCACCTTTAAATATTCCGGCAGGCGAAACACTCCGTTGATTTTGGTCGCTTTGAATTCCTCTTCCTTGGATTCGGAATGAGACCATTCTACCAACTCAAATGAGCGCTCCATAATTCCCTGGCAAATGGTTAAATCATCCTCAAAATACATGTCAATCCGAATTCCCACCAAATCCTGAATTCGCTTCTCATTATTGTATTCCTTAAATCGGTATTTATGTTCCAGAGATTCCGGCGTTTTAATGCGTGAAAACACTCTGTGGTACAATCCACACTGCTGTAAACGCTCCTCCACAATCCGCTTCAAATCTGTCTCCACAATCTTCGGCACCATAATCCGAGAGGCAATTTCTTCTCTGGTAAACTTCATTTTGCCAAAAGTCATTGCATTGTCTTTTGTCTCATCCATATACGCATTACTCCTTTTAAAAATCTATACTCTCCCCTCTTTCGTTCTCTCTTACTTTCCTACATCGGAACGGCGTTTTGCTGTTAATACTCCTTTATATTCATCCAGCAGAGAGCGGTCCATCACATATCTATTATCCATTGTCTTCATCACATCCCGAACCTGAACCTCCCGAAATACTTCTGGGGATGCCAGATTATAGGTAGTATGAGTAGTAAAGCCCAAAATGACCGGGCGCATCACATCCTGCAGATTCTCTTCAATTACAAGTCCCTTCTCCCCATTGGTCAGTTCCACACAAGTACCCGGCGTCAGAATCTGAATTGCCTTCATCAGTGCCTCGACTACTTCTACCCCAAAATCTTCTCTATGCTTCTGTAAATAACGTACTGCCTGAATCGTGGAGAGCGCTTCCTCATCCAGTTTCATCGCTGTCATGTAGTCAAACACTTCAGCCACACACAGTATCTTCGTTCCCCGTGTTGTAGAGTCACTATAATCCCCACCCTGCTCCAGTTTTGTAAACTGCGCCACAATAATCCGGGCATTCGATGACAAATCATAGTCCAGCAGCATGGTGTTATACGCCTCTTCCTTGCATTTGACCAGAGTTTTCGTCTCCTCCTCATTCAGTTCATCAGTGCGCAAAAACAAATCCCGGGGCAAAAGCAATTTGCCCAAGTCATGTAGCAGTCCTGCCATAATCACATCCAACTTCTCCTTCTGGGGAAGATCCATGGCCCCCGCCATCAGCGCACACAAAATAGCTACATTCAGAGTATGCTTATACACATAATCCTGCCGACTGCGCAAATTCTGCACAAACTGAATTTTGTTGTGCATAAATCCATAGCCTTCCAGAATCAGATTTGCCAAACGATACAAATCCCTGGAATTATTTTTCTCCAAAACCAGTTTCAAATCGTCTTTCAAACTGAAAATAGCCATCGTCTGAAAACGCTCAAATTCTATGTCCTGCTCTGTCATAGGAGGCAACGGTTCTGCCGGTTCCAAAATATAAATTCCAATCAGTTCAAAATTGCGAATGCTGTTGATTCCCTGAATCGTAAGACGGCTGTTTCGCTCATACAGCATAACTCCATTGCGGTTATAAATGGGCTTCGCCAACCGCATTCCCTCTTTTAAATCATCTGTTTTGACAAATCTCATAGGCCTGCTCCTTTGGTATAAAAATGATTGTTTCCGCTTCTCAATAGTTATTTCAATTATACCATTTTTATGCCAAAAAATATAGAGGAAAAAACTACTTCTTTTCCTTTGCAAACAAACTCTCAACCGCCCCCTCATATTCCAGTGCACTCTTTGCTTTGCGGATTTTTTTCAAATCTCTGTCCCCCTCTTCAAACCGGTTTCCAATATAAAACCACAACTCCTTCATTTTAAACAATACATCCCGCTCATTTTTTAAGTCCATTGTATAACCTTTGTATAACAGATCATGGTAGTGTTTCAACTGTCCAAAGGAGATTTTTTCTTCACCCTTAATTTCCCCAATCAGACCGGGATTGGCAATCACACCCCGCCCCAGCATCATCCGTTCTACTTTAGGAAATTCTGCTACAAAAGCCTCGTACTGTTCTTTCGTAAAAATGTCCCCATTATAACAAAGGGGATGCACACTCTGCTCCAACGCCTCCCGGAACGCCTCCCAGTCCGGCGTGTTCTTATAGAAGTCCTGCTGTACTCTGGGATGCACAATCACCTCCCCCAAAGGGTAACGGTTATAAACCGCAAGAATATCCGAAAACTCTGCCTGAGAAAAAATACCCAGCCGGGTCTTTACAGAAATCACAATGCTTTCTTCTATTCCCCGCTGTCTCAATACAGTAAACACCTCTTCCAGGAATCGGTCCAGAATTTCCGGTTCCGCCAGAAGTCCGGCTCCCTTTTTCTTCGTCACCACTGTTGACGAGGGACAGCCCGCATTCAGATTCACCTCCCGGTATCCCAGTTCATACAGTGCACCACAGGTATCGCAAAACTGCTCCGGCTGGTTAGTTAAAATCTGGGGCACCACATACATGCCCCGGTTATTTTCCGGTGCCACATCCTTTTGCTCCCGAGTGCGCATAATCCGTTTCTTGTTGGGGGCAATAAAGGGAGTAAAATATTTGTCTATATTATTATAAAAAGAATGGTAAACATTCCGGTACACCTGCCCGGTAATGCCTTCCATCGGTGCCAGATAAAACTTCATGCTCGGTTCTCCTTTTCTACTCTTTTTCACCACAAAAATTATAAATCATTTGACTTATATTGGCAATTGTGGTATGTATTACTACACTACGACTATGGAGGAATGAACTATGGGAACATTGGAACTTTTTCTGCTGGCAATCGGTCTGTCCATGGATGCATTTGCGGTTTCCATCTGCAAGGGTCTTTCGGTAAGGGAGTTAAAGCCACGCCACGCCTTACTCGCAGGTCTTTATTTTGGCGGTTTTCAGGCACTCATGCCAGTCATCGGCTATTTTGCCGGACGCAGTTTTGCCCACCTGATTGAAAACATAGACCACTGGATTGTCTTTTTCCTGCTGCTGTTAATTGGGGGAAATATGATTAAAGAGGCCTTTGGAGAAGAAGAAACAGTAAATGATTCTTTTGGATTCAAAACGATGCTACTGCTCGCCATCGCCACCAGCATTGATGCACTTGCAGTCGGAGTTTCCTTTGCCTTTCTCAAAGTAAACATTCTTTACGCCGCTACTTTCATCGGCATTACCACCTTTGTCTGCTCTGCATTTGGAATCAAGATTGGCAACGTCTTTGGAAGCAAACATAAGGCAAAAGCAGAAATTGCCGGGGGTATCATTCTAATTTTCATCGGCACAAAGGTTTTATTGGAACATCTTCACATTTTCGGGTAATATTTTAACATAAAAACGTGATGCAGAGAAATCCGTTTCTCCACATCACGTTTTTTATAAACAATGCAGTTTTTTTCGCCGGGATATTTTTCTTTTATGCTTCAGCTGTTTTTTTCTCTGATTCTTCTGTTCCCTCAGAAGGCTTTTCTGTCAATTTTTTCACTCCGGCAAATGCCACAATCACACCAAGAACCAGCAACAGAGCAGCAAATATCAACTGTAACGTATTTCCCAAATCCAGACCGGTTGTCATAAAGGCTTTTGACAATTTATAAATGGTCATGCCGAGAGCCGTAAAGGTAACCGCCATCATGAATCCCATAGGAACCCAAAGCATCGCACCCTGACGCTTTGTCTTTTTCAGGAATACTGCACAAGCAACCAATGCCAGAACAGACAACAACTGATTGGCAGAACCAAAGAGCGGCCAGATTTCTGCATAACCTACTTTTGCCAGCAGGTAAGCCAAAACCAGTGTCAAAATCGTAGCAAAATATTTATTTGTCATTACCTTTAATACCGGACTCATATGCTCCTCATCGGTATCGCTGTCCAGGAAAAATTCCTGGAAGGAAAGTCTTGCCACCCGGGCAACGGAATCCAGAGAAGTCAAGGCAAAAGCAGAGACTGCCAGGTTAATCAGGGTAAATACCAGAGAGTGCGGCAATCCAATTACAGACAGAAAATTGGCAATGGCACCGGCAAAAATCTGAGGTTGTGTCGTCAATCCCTGTTCTGCTGCTTCACCGCTGGCAAAAGAGGCAACTGCAATCAACGCCAGAACCGCCAGCATACTTTCCATCAACATCGCACCGAAGGATACCGGAAGCATATTTTTCTCATTCTTAATCTGCTTGGACGCGGTACCGGATGACACAAGAGAATGGAATCCGGAAACGGCACCACAAGCAATGGTAACAAACAAAATCGGGAACAGATACTGTCCATCTACATTGAAACCGTTAAAGGCTGCCAGATTGCAGGAAGGATTGGCAATAAATACGCCAATAACCGCAGCTACAATCATAAAAATCAGCAGGTAGCTGTTCAGGTAGTCCCGGGGCTGCAGCAATGCCCATACCGGAACAACGCAGGCAATCAGTATGTAGGCGAAAATAATCAAATGCCAAGTCTCCCGGGTTAAGTACATGGGACAATTCAAACCAATAGCAACCGCTGCCACCAACATGAGAATCGCAATGCCTGTATTTACCCATTTATTTAACTTGCAGTATTTCAAAATGCATCCCAGAACCACTGCCTCAACAATAAACAATATGGAGGTAGTCGCAACTGCTCCATTGGCAGCGACTTTGGAAACCTCTCCTGTCGTTGCATCTGCTACGAATCCATTAAAAGTTCCCGCAACAACATCCGCAAAAGCAGCAACAACCAGAATACAGAACAGCCAGCAGAACGCCAGGAACAGTTTTTTTCCAAGTTTACCAATATACTTTTCAATGATGTAACCAATAGTACGTCCTTTGTTTTTTACAGAAGCATACATGGAGGCAAAATCCTGAGCTGCTCCAAAAAATACACCACCAATTAAAATCCACAAAAGCACTGGAAGCCATCCAAATATGGCAGCCTGTATAGGTCCATTAATCGGACCCGCTCCCGCAATGGATGCAAACTGATGCCCGAATACCACATTGGTATCTGCCGGTACATAGTCCACTCCATCCTCCAGTTCGTATGCAGGAGTCTTAGCCTTCGGGTCAATTCCCCACTTATTGGCGAGATAGCGTCCGTAAATCAGGTACGCACCCACCAATACTACGATAGCAATTACCATCATCAAAATTCCACTCATATTTCTTCCTCTTCTCTTTTTTAGATTTCACAAATCCATGCCCCGGTATCACGAAACATTTTCCCGGCAAAACAAAAAGCCTCTATTGTTCCTTCGAACAATAGAGGCGAAATTACATTCCGTGGTACCACTCTATTTGCCGCTCTGAAATCAGAACGACCCCTTCTGCTGTCTCATTCCGACACCGGGAATAACTGCCTTTCCCGGCAACTTCATTGTAACAGTGTCTCTCATAACGGTGAGAAGCCGTCCCCGCTTACTCCATCTTCAGCAGGATGCTCCTGGGTGATGTCACACCATTGTCTATACTGCCTTTCCACCAACGGCAGTTCTCTGCGATAGACGATTCTGATGTAATGTGTCCCATTCGTTGCATTTCTTTGTGTTAGTTAAGTTTTAACACTTTCCCTGCCAAAATACAAGATTAAAATTGACAAAATTTTTTCTTTTACAAGTCTTTTTTTTGGCACTTTTTAAAAAAATCATTCTTAGTCTACCTTCGGAAGTTCATTGATGGACTGTAACAATTCCTCGTCTGTCGGAATGTAGTCCTCCATTTCTCCGTCATTGTATTTCTGGTATGCCACCATGTCAAAATACCCGGTTCCGGTTAAACCAAACACAATATTTTTGCTCTCTTTCGTCTCCTTACATTTCAGAGCCTCATCAATGGCAACCTTGATAGCATGACTACTCTCTGGTGCTGGAAGAATTCCTTCCACCCGGGCAAAGGTCTCTGCTGCCTTAAACACTTCCGTCTGTTCTACGCTTCTGGCAGTCAACAATCCCTGGTCATACAATTCAGACACAGTAGAACTCATTCCGTGGTAACGCAGTCCTCCCGCATGGTTGGCAGAAGGAATAAATCCACTTCCCAACGTATACATTTTTGCCAGCGGACATACCTTTCCTGTATCACAGAAATCGTATGCATAGACACCCCGCGTCAGGCTGGGGCAGGACGCTGGTTCTACTGCTATCATCTCATACTGTGCCTCGCCTCGTAACATCTCACCGGCAAAAGGAGAAATCAAACCGCCAAGATTGGAACCTCCTCCGGCACATCCAATAATCATATCTGCCTTAATTCCATATTTATCCAACGCCGCCTTCGTCTCCAGACCAATGATGGACTGATGCAGCAATACCTGAGCCAGTACTGAACCCAGAACATAACGGTATCCCTCCTGACTGGTCGCTGCCTCAACGGCTTCCGAAATGGCACATCCAAGACTTCCGGTAGTTCCCGGAAATTCCTCGTTGATTTTGCGCCCCACACTGGTATTCATGGAAGGAGAAGGTGTTACCTTTGCACCATAAGTACGCATGACCTCCCGGCGAAATGGCTTTTGCTCGTAGGAACATTTAACCATATACACCTGGCAGTCCAAATCTAAATAGGAGCATGCCATAGAAAGCGCGGTTCCCCACTGTCCGGCTCCCGTCTCTGTAGTCACTCCCTTAAGTCCCTGCTTCTTCGCATAATATGCCTGAGCAATAGCGGAATTCAACTTATGACTTCCGGAAGTATTATTTCCTTCGAATTTGTAGTAAATATGTGCCGGAGTGTCCAACTTCTCCTCCAGGCAGTACGCCCGCACCAGTGGAGAGGGACGGTACATCTTGTAAAAACTACGAATCTCCTCCGGAATATCAAAATATGCCGTCGTGTCATCCAGTTCCTGCTTTGCCAGTTCTTCACAGAAGATGCCAGACAGTTCCTCCACGGTTACCGGTTTCAATGTAGCAGGATTCAAAATAGGTGCTGGTTTCTTCTTCATATCTGCCCGCACATTGTACCACTGCCGGGGCATTTCCTGTTCTTCCAGGTAAATCTTGTAAGGTATTTTCTTCTCCATAATTACGCTCCTTCTTTTTTTATTTTAGGGTAAAAAAATTTCACAAGTCTGTCAAGTTATTTTTCCACATTCCCGGAGGTTTTTCTGTTTTCCCAAACTACTTTATAAAGTTGAATGAGTATCGTAGGAAGCAGAGCAAGCAATACAATGAATCCTGCCTGGGAAACTGTTAGTGGTGCCACCTCAAACATACTGTGAAGGAACGGGAAGAATAACACACAGGCGAGAAGAAGGGCTCCTGTGCAAAAGGCTCCCAGGCTGTACCAGTTCCGTCGAAAACCAATCTTGAAAATAGAGTGGTCACTGCGGCAGTTAAAACCGTGGAATAACCGTGCCAGCGTCAGCGTCGCAAATGCCATAGTACTTGCCGTTGCCGTATTCACTTTTAGTCCCATATAAAATGCAGTCATGGAACAGATTGCAATCAGTCCGCCCTGTATGAGAATCCGCAGCAAAAAGTTCTTTGTGAGAATTCCCTCCTTCGGGCTTCTTGGTTTTTGTGCCAACAAATCTTTCTCAGGCGGCTCCATTCCAATCGCCAGCGCCGGAAGAGAATCCGTCAGCAGATTGATGAACAGCAGGTGTACCGGCTTAAACGGTACCGGCAGAGCCATGACAGAGGTGTAGAGCACCGCCAGAATTCCCGCCATGTTCCCGGAAAGTAGGAATCCAATGGAATTCTTAATATTCCGGTACACATTTCTCCCATTGGCAACCGCTTTTATAATTGTCGCAAAATTGTCATCCGCCAATATCATAGATGCGGCATCCTTTGACACTTCCGTTCCTGTAATTCCCATTGCCACGCCAATATCCGCCTTTTTCAGTGCCGGAGCATCATTCACACCATCTCCTGTCATGGAAACAATGTTTCCTCTGCGCTGCCATGCATCCACAATCCGTATTTTATTTTCAGGAGAAACCCGGGCATATACAGAAATACGGGTAATCTTCTCATCCAGTTCCGCATCACTCATGGCATCCAATTCCGTTCCTACAACAGCAATATCCCCCTCCTGGAAAATACCAATCTGGCGGGCAATGGCGGTTGCCGTAATCTTGTGGTCTCCAGTAATCATAATCGGTTTAATCCCTGCCCGTATGGCATCTGCTACCGCCTGTACCGACTCCTCCCGGGGAGGGTCAATCATGGAAATAAGCCCCAGAAACGTAAATCCGTTTTCGCTCTCCAGATTCAATGTTTCCTCTATTTCTGTCTCCTTATAGGCAAATGCCAGCACTCGGAGACCATTTTCGGAAAATTCCTGATTTTTCTTTATAATTTTTTCTCTGTCCTCCGGAGTAATTTCCCGAACCCCTTCACTGGTGCGAATCTGTACAACACGGTCCAGAAGGACATCCACAGCTCCTTTGGTCAGCACCGTATCCACTCCGTGAAGAGCATACTTGGTACTCATCAGTTTACGGTCCGAATCAAAGGGAATTTCCTCCAGCCGCTCCATGACATCCCGAAGAATCACTCCATTCAAATCTACCTTTTCCACCATCTCCAGCAGAGCATATTCCGTCGGGTCGCCAATTCCTTTCCCATCTACAATACTGGAATCATTGGTCAGAATGGCATCATATAGTAAGTATCGGTGGAGTTGGTTCTCCAAATTTAAGTTTTCCGGTGTAAGGGTCTCCTCGCCAATATAAATCTGTTGTACTGTCATTTTATTCTGTGTCAGCGTGCCCGTCTTGTCAGAACAGATGACAGAAACACAGCCCAGACTTTCCACTGCCTTTAAATCCTTTATAATGGCATTTTCCTTTGCCATCTTCTGGGTTCCCATCGCCTGTACAATCGTGACAATGGAACCCAGGGCTTCCGGTATTGCCGCTACTGCCAGTGCTACTGCAAACATGAGAGAATCCAGTATACTCATATCCCGGTAAATACTCAGGAAAAATACAATGACGCAGATGCCCATAATAATCATTGCCAGTTTACTACTGAACTGGTCCAGACTAACCTGAAGGGGCGTTTTTTTCTCCTTCGTGTCGTTCATCAGTTTGGCAATTTTGCCCATTTCCGTATCCATTCCCGTCTCCGTCACCACTACCGTTGCCCGTCCATAGGTGACAAGACTACCCGAATACACCATGTTTACCCGGTCTCCCAAAGCGACTTCTTCACTGATTGTAGTCTCCTCTTTTTCCACATTGGTAGACTCTCCCGTCAGGGAACTTTCATTCACCTGCAGAGAATAATTACGAAGAATTCTTCCGTCTGCCACCACCAAATCTCCGGCTTCCAATTCCAGAATATCCCCCGGTACAATCTCTTTGGAATCCACCTCAATTTTCACTCCATCCCGCAGCACCTTGGCACTGGGAGAAGAAAGGGATTTCAAACTCTCCAGGGATTTCTGCGCCTTGCTATATTGTACGGTTCCCAAAATCGCATTCAGAATAATAACTGCAATAATGACAATCGTACTTTCCAGATTTCCGGACATAGCCGAAATCACTGCCGCTGCAATGAGAATAATCACCAGCAAATCACAAAACTGACTCAAAAATACCTGGACAATACTTTTTTTCTTTCCTTCTACCAATTCGTTGGCACCATGCTGTTCCAGCCGTTCCTTTGCCTC
>JAQXNR010000006.1 GCA_029098105.1 Lachnospiraceae bacterium | reverse complement strand
CCTACGGCGGACGGAAATGGTGAGTCCCCCTCCGGTGCATAGCACCTACGGCGGACGGAAATGGTGAGTCCCCCTCCGGTGCATAGCACCTACGGCGGACGGAAATGTAACGTAGAGAATTACATAATTGCGGTCTCTAATGCGATTTCCATCATATCGGTAAAGGTTTGCTCCCGTTCCTGGGCACTGGTTGCTTCTCCGGTAATCAAGTGGTCGCTTACAGTCAAAATAGCGAGAGCCTGAACACCATACTGCTGGGCAACGGTGTAAAGTCCGGCTGCTTCCATTTCTACTCCGAGCACTCCGTAACTGGCATATTTTTCATCCAGTCCTTCGTCGTGTCCGTAAAATTCATCGGTAGACAAAATCGGAGCTACATGGGTGATGTTCTGCAAACCCTTGTCCATTGCCTTTTGGTAAGCGGTCATAAGCAATTGAAAATCTGCTGTGGGAGCAAAATCATAGCCATCAAAACGAGTCCGGTTGATGGCGGAGGTAGTGCAGGCGCTCATACCGAGAATCAGATCCCGCACATGTACCTGTTCGGAAATGGCTCCGCAGGTTCCGATGCGCAGGATTTTTTTGACATCGAATTCCCGAATCAGTTCTGTGGCATAGATTAAAAAGGATGGAATTCCCATGCCAGAGCCCTGGACGCTTACCGGATGGTCCTTATAAGTTCCTGTAAATCCGTACATTCCCCGCACTTCGTTGTAGCAAGTGGCATTGGTGAGAAAATGTTCTGCGACATATTTTGCCCGGAGCGGGTCACCGGGCATAAGAACGACTTCTGCAATATCGCCTTTGGCGGCGTTAATATGTGTACTCATAGTGTAACCTCCCTTGTGTTATAAAATAATTATAACAATTTTTCCCCTAAAAGGCTAATATTATTTGCCAGTCTGCCGATATATTTAATAACTAGTAGTTTCTGTGTCCGGATTTTGATTTAAGGAGAAAGAGAAACCGGGGCACAGTGTTTGAGAATAGCCAAGGAGGGTTAATTATGGAAATTGGTGGAGTTTCAAGTGCAGTTTCTACAGCAGCGGCAGGGACTGCAGCAACAAGTAACAAAGCAGTAGAGAGTGACACTACGGCAAAGAGCAGTGTGGACACCACAGCGGTAGTATATGAGAAGTCAGATGCGGCTAAGACAGATACTGCAAAGAAGACATATACACCGAATACGGAGTTGGTTAATAAGTTGAAGTCTGATGCCCAGGCAAGAGTAGACCAGTTACAGTCATTGGTAAATACCCTGATTAGCAAGCAGGGGAAGACCTATGCCAATGCTAACGTATTTACCAGTGATTTCTGGAAACAGTTTTCGGAAAATGGTGGAACGGTAGATGAACTGGCTGTAAAGCAGGCACAGGAAGATATTTCTGAGGATGGATACTGGGGTGTAAACCAGACCTCTTCCCGGATTCTGGATTTTGCCAAGGCACTGTGCGGTGGGGATCCGGACAAGATTGATGAACTGGAAGCAGCTTTTGAGAAGGGATATAAGGAAGCGACTAAGTCCTGGGGCGATGAACTTCCTTCACTTTGTAAAGACACATACGATGCCGTAAAGGAAGGTTTTGCTGACTGGAGAAAAGAAAATGCGGCTTCTGAAGAATAGTTGGTTTTTTTGAAGTTGTCTGATAGCAGAACGAGGATGATAGGTTAGCAGGTTAGAAACACTTTGGTTTGTTTCCTGCTAACCTATATTTTATTATTTTACAATAATTAATTTGTCTCCCGGTCGCAATGTGTCGGAATCCAATTCATTACAACTCTGGATGCTTTCCATCGTCGTGTAGTAGGTCTTTGCAATGTTCCATAGAGTGTCTCCGGGTTTTACAATATAACCTACCATACCTGGAAGTTTTTGCATCTTTTCTGCGTCCAGAGGAGTGGTCGTTATGTCTTTAATGGCACTTCCCCGTTTATTTTCAAAAGCAATGGCACTTAAGGAAACGATTGCTTTTAATTCCACTTCGTCACTGTCTACCATATTGATGCTAATCTGGTCGAGATGGGCGGTGATTTCATAATTGTCATTTTCGTGGATTCCCTCAATTTCTACCAGGTAGTGAAAGGGAACCATAAGGAATGTGGAACTTAAGGGGTGGCTGTCGCTGGCAGAAATATACAGAATGTCGGCAGTGACTACGCCCTCTACTTTGATTCCGTCGCTTAACAGATTCATTTCGTCGATTTTTACGGAACCGTCAATATGGCAGATTTGCATAATGCTCTCTTTGGCGTCTTTTAATTTCAGTCGCTGGCTGATTCGGGTTTTGGCATTATTTTTCTGGAGAAGGTGGGCATAGTCAAAAGGACTCTGTTCTACGGTGCATTCTGCATTCGGGGAATAGACATCCCAGAGCAGTTTTACCTGTTCCTCCTCATAAATTTTAACATCCAGATCCAGGGTGCATTCCAAGTCAATCAATCGTTCTGCACCGTCGGTGTCCGGCTTGATGGCGTACTGGGTTGTGGCGATTTTTACGTCGATGCAGTCCACCATGCCTTCCATACAGTCTTCGCAGGGCAGTTCGCCTTTGAAGGGCACTTCCAGTTCCAGAAATTGTACGGGAGCATTTTCGGCATCGCTGTTGTAGAGTAAAAATATGGACAAATCACCACTTAAAAAAATACTTCCATCCGCCAGTTTGGATTCGGTGTTGTTCAGCACCGCACTGGACCAAAGAATCTCATAGAGGTCGGGTTTGTTAGAGGGGATGGAAACCTCTTCCTTAATGCGGAAAATGTCTTTTTTGTTTACCCGCAGTGTAGTCATATTAAGATTTTTGTAGAGACATTCCATATCCGGTTCTGCGGCGCCGGAGGAATTGCGGGTGGGCAGAGGAGTTTCAATATCTACTGCTGCTTCCATACTCTGATTGTCGCAGACTGAAGCTTTTAGAGAAATGAGACAGCGTATACTCAATTTGCGGGAATTGATGATGGACACATTCAAGTCTTCCAGAATGGCTTTTACTTTTACATTGTCATTTGGTACGATGCCATCGCAATTCAGCAGTTGTTCAAAGGGCAGAGTGCCTTCCAGTGCGCTTACGGGATAGCTGTCCATGTTTGTGGCGTACAGAGCAAAAAAATGACAGGTTCCGGTTATTTTGATTTTGTCCATCAGTGGTTCGATTTCTCCAATTTCCACTTCACCTCGGGTGGTAATCAATTTTTCCACATCAGGTTTGCTGTCCGGTACATTGTGGTCATCATCCAGTGTCATTTGCATTGTAATTCCCGGCTTTACGGTGCTGGTATGTATCAGTTTCTTATTTAGTTCCATAGGAGCCTCCTTTATTTCCATGAATTGGTCAATAATTCATCCTTTGCTTCCAATATATGAAGGATGACGGAGATTTAGAAGGCGGTGGGAGAAAAAATTGACTTTAGGAGGTATTCACTTTACCATGAACCAGAATCCAAAACTGACAAAAAAGAATATAGAAAAAGTACAGGCATTTTTAAATATGACTCAGGAGCAGCAATATGCACTGCCTTTGGAGGAATACGATGCTCTGGTGGAACTTTCCCAGCAATATGCCGACTGGAAAAAAAGATCGGGGAGGCAGAGCAAAGACAAGGCAGAGAAAGAAAAAAGTGAGCAGGCGGGAGTGCATCGGATTCGAATGCTGGCAGTCATGCAGATTTTAATGCGTTACTCCAATGCAGAGCGAGGACTTTCTCTGGAGGAGATTCGCAGACACTTGAAGGAAGATTACCAGATTGGAATCGACCAGCAGAGATACCGTACGATTCCGGCAGATATACGGGCGTTTTTGAATTATTCTGATTTGTTTGATGGATATGAACTGGTGGAAGAACACGGAGCCTGTAACCGCACCTACTTTAAAATGGTGCAACGACCTTTTTCTGAGCGGGATTTGAAGTTTTTGCTCGATGCGGTTTATACCAGCCGTTCTATTTCCAATCGTGCTGCCAGAGAACTGGTGGAGAAAATAAAGAGTTTGACGGATGTGTATACCCGCAAACAGTTGGCAAAGGGAACGGTGTACAAATCAGAATCCATTACGGACAATGAGGAAGTAATGGACAATGTGTCAGAAATCATGTTGGGTATTTCCCAGAACCATACGATTTGTTTTGACTATTATGGT
>JAQXNR010000005.1 GCA_029098105.1 Lachnospiraceae bacterium | reverse complement strand
ATTTTCAATCCGCTGACAGATGAAGCAGCTTTGTTCCAGTTTATTTACATAGGCACCGACTCCGGAAGGTCCGGTAACTTTTTTGAACAGCCCGTTGCTACCGGTGGGTTTCTGATTAGAAAGTCCTTTTAAATCCCGGATGAGTTTGTCGGAATGAGTCTTTAAAATGAGTGCCAGACCCAGACGGTTTTTTTGTTCATAGAGGCTGCGGATGTGGTGCTGGCAGAAGCCCATTTCATCCGTCATTGCCCGGTTGTCATCTTCCATATAACTGGGTCCCATAGTGTATTCAATGGCATTCTCCTCCAATGTGCGGTACATAGCACAAATCGGGCATTCGCAGTCGGAATCGAAAGCGTCGTTTACGGGAATGGTATAAAGTTGTTCTTTCATGGGAAAAATCCTCCTGTCACAATCTGGTGGATGCAGTTGTAAAAATTCATTTTGCATAGGATTACCAGTAGTATTTCTTACAGTATAACGTAGTTTTGACGGGAAAAAAAGAAAAATGTCACAACTTTTCAAAAAAATATTAAAATAACACTTGATTTTTATTCATATATTGGTTATTATAATACCAACAATTAGCACTCAATCAAAGTGAGTGCTAACAACAAATAAACAAGTTTATTTAACATTTAAGGAGGTCTTTATTATGAAATTAAAACCATTGGGTGACAGAGTTGTATTAAGACAGTTGGAAGCAGAAGAGACAACGAAGTCTGGTATTGTTTTGCCGGGACAGAATAAAGAGAAGCCGCAGCAGGCTGAGGTAATTGCTGTTGGACCAGGCGCAGTAGTGGACGGAAAGTTAGAACCCATGGAGGTAAAGGTCGGAGATCATGTTATTTATTCCCGTTTCGTGGGCAACGAGATTAAGATTGATGATGACGAAGTGATGGTAGTAAGTCAGAAGGATATTCTGGCAATCATTGAAGAGTAATAGTTGTTATAGAAGAATTATAATAATTGGAGGTTTTTATTATGGCAAAGGAAATTAAATATGGAACAGAGGCCAGAAAAGCATTAGAGACTGGTGTGAACAAGTTAGCAGATACGGTAAGAGTAACATTGGGACCGAAAGGACGGAATGTGGTACTGAATAAGTCCTATGGTGCTCCGCTGATTACCAATGATGGTGTTACGATTGCGAAGGACATTGAACTGGAAGATGCATTTGAGAACATGGGAGCGCAGATTGTAAAGGAAGTTGCTACAAAGACGAATGATGTAGCTGGTGATGGAACTACTACTGCTACTGTACTGGCTCAGGCTATGGTAAATGCAGGTATGAAGAATCTGGCAGCTGGTGCCAATCCGATTATTTTAAGAAAGGGTATGAAAAAAGCTACAGATGCGGCAGTAGAGGCAATTCAGAAAATGAGTTCCAAGGTTACCGGAAAGGAGCAGATTGCCAAGGTTGCAGCAATTTCTGCTGGTGATGAGGAAGTTGGCGAGATGGTAGCAGATGCAATGGAGAAGGTGTCCGGTGATGGCGTCATTACCATTGAAGAGTCCAAGACCATGCAGACAGAACTGGATTTAGTAGAAGGTATGCAGTTTGACCGTGGTTACATTTCTGCTTATATGTCTACCGATATGGAGAAGATGGTGGCAGAACTGGATGACCCTTATATTTTGATTACAGACAAAAAAATCAGCAATATTCAGGATATTCTTCCATTGTTGGAGCAGGTGGTACAGAGCGGTGCCAAACTTTTAATTATTGCTGAGGACATTGAAGGAGAGGCACTGACTACTTTGATTGTCAACAAACTGAGAGGAACCTTTAACGTAGTAGCAGTAAAGGCTCCTGGCTATGGTGACAGACGTAAGGATATGTTGCAGGATATTGCTATTCTGACCGGTGGTAAAGTAATTTCTGAAGAATTGGGTTACGATTTGAAGGAAACTACATTGGCAGATTTAGGTCGTGCTAAGAGCGTTAAGGTAGAAAAAGAGAATACCGTGATTGTGGATGGTCTGGGTACTAAGGAAGACATTCAGAATCGGATTGGTCAGATTAAGAAGCAGTTGGAGGAGACTACTTCTGAGTTTGACAAAGAGAAATTACAGGAGCGTCTGGCTAAGTTGTCTGGTGGTGTTGCAGTAATCCGTGTAGGTGCTGCTACGGAAACCGAGATGAAAGAGAAGAAACTGCGTATGGAGGATGCTCTTGCAGCTACCCGTGCAGCTGTTGAGGAAGGTATTATTTCCGGTGGTGGTTCTGCTTATATCCACGCTTCCAAAGAGGTTGCTAAACTGGCAGCAGAATTGTCCGGCGATGAGAAGACAGGTGCAGAGATTATTCTGAAAGCATTGGAGGCTCCGTTATACCGGATTGCCAGCAACGCCGGTCTGGAAGGTGCAGTTATTATAAATAAAGTAAGAGAGTCTGAGGCTGGAGTAGGTTATGATGCACTGCACGAGGAATATGTAAACATGGTAGATGCTGGAATTATTGACCCGGCTAAGGTTACCAGAAGTGCATTGCAGAACGCCAATTCTGTAGCATCTACACTGCTTACTACAGAGTCTGTAGTGGCAGATATTAAAGAGGATGTTCCGGCAGCACCTATGGGAGGCGGAGCAGGCATGGGTGGAATGATGTAGTAGAAACCAGTCCTGCTTATAGAAAGAAATAAAAAATAAAGTGACCGTAGTTCTATTCCCACATATCTTTTAGGATTGTGTGGAATAAACTACGGTTTTTGTGTAGAAAAAGAACTTTTTTTATGCTACACTGTAACTGTAGAAATGCTCTGGGGATTTGTCCAGAGTGTTGAAAGAATAATTATGGATTACATAAGGAGGTTAGGATTATGTCATCAAATCATTATTATGAGGAGCGGATGAACCTGCAACCGGGTGCCAGAGAGTTGTCTCCGGCGGCATATAATGCCACGATTGGCGGAGTGTTGTTATATGGGTTTGTAGTAGATGCCATCATTGTAAAATTGTTTAGCGGGTATGCGACTAACATGTTGTATTCTATGACGATGAATTATGGAGTCACCTTGATTGCTATTATGATTGGGTACGCAGTATGTTGTGTGATTGGTTCTCTTATGGTGCATCGTTCCAGCAATCCGGTAGTCAGTTTTATTGGATTTAATTTTTTTGCACTGCCGATTGGTTTTGTCCTCGCGTTTGCTACCATTCCCTATTATAGCAGTGGGGTGATTGTTCGTGCTTTTGTGTTAACTGCAGTTATTACCGGCGTAATGCTGCTGGTATCCACACTGATTCCGGACACGTTTCTGAGTATGGGAAAAGCATTGTTTATTTCCCTTCTGGTGTGTATCGTGGTAGATTTGATTGCACTGATTCTGGGACAGGATCTGGTGATTGTGGATTATGCCGTTACTTTTATTTTTACTCTCTTTGTGGGTTATGACTGGGCAAGAGCCAATGCCTGTGCTAAGACTTTTGATAATGCAGTAGATTGTGCAGCCGAGTTGTATTTGGACATTATTAACTTGTTCCTGCGTATTTTGAGTATTTTAGGAAGGGACAATTAGTAATAAAGAGTAATGATTGAAAAGAGCAGTTGCTTGACTGCTCTTTTTTTCATGCTAACAGAATTGTTTTAGTTCCTGGTAAAGGCGGGAA
>JAQXNR010000004.1 GCA_029098105.1 Lachnospiraceae bacterium | reverse complement strand
CGGAGTGGAAAGTATGACAGGAGAAGGAAGTACTGAAGAAAAAAGAAAAAAAAGACGGCATGACCTGTTTTTGATTGGAGTCTTGCTGCTACTGGCTTTGGGGCTGTGGTTTTTGTCCCATTGTGGAAGAAAACCGGGAGCCTGGGTGGAGGTTTATGTGGATGGAGAACGAAAACAGCGGATTTCTCTTGAAGAGGAGGGAAATTATACGATTGAAACGCCCTGGGGAACGAACCAACTTCAGGTCAGGGATCATTGTGCTAAAATGGTAAAGGCGGATTGCAAAGACAAGTTGTGCATGCACCAGAAAGCAATCGAAAGGGAAAAGGAAACCATTGTATGCCTGCCTCATAAAGTAGTTGTGGAAATATGCGCTGGAGAGGAGGGGCAACTGGATGGAATCACGAACTAAAAAACTGGCGTTTATGGGATTGATGCTGGCAGTGGCATTGACCGCATCTCACCTGGAAAGTCTGTTACCGGTCTTTACAGCAGTGCCGGGAATCAAACTGGGACTCGCCAATGGAGTGGCGATGTTCGTACTATATCGGAATGGAATTCGTCCTGCAGTGTTACTGTCGGTTCTCCGTATTATTTTGTCTGCATTTTTGTTTCAGGGAATGTTTGCGATGCTGTATAGTTTGGCAGGAGCGGTTTTTAGCCTTTCCACTATTATATTATGTAAAAAGACAGGCTGGCTTTCTGTTGTGGGGGTTAGCGTGGCGGGAGGTGTGATGCACAATGCAGGACAAATTCTGGTGGCAGCACTGGTGCTGGAGAATGTGAATTTACTTTACTATTTTAGTGTTCTAGTGGTGTCTGGAGTGATTGCGGGAACAGCGGTTGGTGCGCTGACTGGGGCATTGCTTTTAAAAATGCCTGTTTTGGATTGAAAAGTAAAAGTGTTTGTATTAAAATTAAAAAGAGTTTACGATATTACAAGAAAAGAGGTAGTAATATGGCAAAGTTGACATTTCAAGGGGGAGTACACCCCTATGAGGGCAAAGAACTGTCTCAGGATTTTCCCTCTAAGGATTTGCTCCCGGGGAAACAACTGATCTACCCCCTGAGCCAGCACATTGGGGCTCCGGCAAAACCGATTGTGGCGAAGGGAGACAGAGTGCTGAGAGGACAGAAGATTGCTGAAGCGGCAGGATTTGTGTCGGCGAATATTCACAGTTCCGTTTCCGGTGTGGTGAAGGCGATTGAACCCCGAATGATGGCGGGTGGCGCCAAGGTAGAATCCATTGTGATTGAGAATGATGAAGAATATGAAGAGGTTTCTTTTGAACCGTTGGCGACGCCCCTTTCAGAGACTTCCGGGGAGGACATTTTAAAGCGGATTCAAGAGGCTGGAATTGTGGGAATGGGTGGTGCAGGCTTCCCTGCAAATGTAAAACTTTCCCCGAAGGAGCCGGAGAAGATTGACACGATTATTGCCAACTGTTCCGAATGTGAGCCCTACCTGACCTCTGATTACCGACGTATGGTGGAGGAAACCAAAAAACTGGTAGCAGGAATGCGGGTTGTATTGCATCTGTTTCCTCAGGCACGGGGTGTATTTGGTGTAGAGGACAATAAGCCGGAGGCAGTCCGGGCGATTTCGGAATGTATTGAGCAGGAAGAGCGAATGGAAGTAGCGGTGCTGAAGACAAAGTACCCCCAGGGAGGAGAGCGGACTCTGATTTATGCAGTGACGGGACGCCAGATTAATTCTTCCATGCTTCCTGCGGATGTCGGCTGTATTGTACATAATGTAGATACGCTGGTGGCAATTTATAGAGCCATTTATGAAGGAAAGCCTTTGATTGAAGGGATGGTCACAGTAACTGGTGATGCGATTGCAAATCCGGGAAATTTCCGGGTACATCTCGGCATGATGGCAACAGATTTGCTGGAGGCAGCAGGAGGGTATAAAGAGCAGCCAGAGAAAGTTATTATTGGTGGTTCCATGATGGGACGGGCAACTGCTACGTTAGATATTCCGGTGCATAAGACGTTTTCTTCGATTCTGGCATTGAGTAAGGATGCGGTTGCGGCAAATGAGCCGGGAAATTGTATTCGATGTGGCCGGTGTGCTACCGTTTGTCCGGGACGGATTATTCCGCAGAAGGCAGCGGTTGCGGCAGCCCATGGCGACAAGGAAGCCTTTGTCCGGTTGAACGGTATGGAGTGTTGCGAGTGTGGATGTTGTTCTTACATTTGTCCGGCAAAACGCCATTTAACCCATACGATTGGTGCGATGCGCAAGCAGGTTTTAGCGGATCGGAGAAAAAAATAGAAAGGAGTGTCTTGCGTGAGTAATTTATTGAATGTGTCCAATTCTCCCCATGTGCGGGACAAAAGGACAACTTCCAGCATTATGGCAGATGTGCTGATTGCCTTGCTTCCTGCCAGTTTGTTTGGAATTTATAATTTTGGGGCAAGAGCAGCGGTAATTCTGCTGATTAGTACCTTGTCTGCAGTATTTTTTGAAGGACTCTACCAGAAACTGATGGGGCAAAAAGTAACTATTACAGACTGTTCTGCAGCGGTGACGGGATTGCTTCTTGGTATGAATTTGTCCCACACGGTTCCTATGTGGATGCCAGTTCTGGGAAGTGCCTTTGCAATTATAATTGTAAAACAGTTATTTGGAGGACTGGGGCAGAATTTTATGAACCCGGCACTGGCGGCACGGTGTTTTCTTATGATTTCCTTTGCTGGTCAGATGACCAGTTTTACATATGACGGAGTGACCGGAGCGACGCCTCTTTCCTATGTAAAAAGTGGGGATTTGTCCGGTATTTCCGTAAAAGAGATGTTTTTGGGAAATATAGCAGGTACGATTGGAGAGACCTGTGTATGGGCGCTTTTGCTTGGTGCTGCGTATTTGGTTATACGGGGTGTGATTCAACTGCGAATTCCAGTTACCTATATTGTTACGGTGGTGATTATGGTAACTCTGTTTGGCGGTCACGGTGTGGATTTGACTTATATTGCTGCCCATGTATGTGGTGGCGGTTTGATTCTGGGAGCCTTCTTTATGGCAACCGATTATGTGAGTTCACCAATTACGGTGAAGGGACAGTATGTATATGCGGTACTTCTCGGTATTTTGACAGCGGTGTTCCGACTGTTCGGAGGAACGGCAGAAGGGGTATCCTATTCCATTATTATATGTAATCTCTTAGTACCGTTGATTGAAAAAGTGACAATGCCGACACCATTTGGGATGGGAGGTAAGAAGTATGAATAAATCTTTATTAAAGGATGCACTTGCCCTGACCCTGATTACGCTGGTGGCAGGATGTCTGTTAGGCTTTGTGCAGATGATTACCGAAAAACCTATCGCCCAACAGGAGGAAAAGACGAAACAGGAAGCATACCGACAGGTATTTCCGGATGCTAAGAGTTTTGTTGCAGTGGAGAATGCCAATCCGCAAAAGGATGCCAAAAAGGCGTTGAAGGCAGATGGACTGGACAAGAACAATGAGATTGTGGAGATTCTGGCAGTTTCTTCCGAGCCGGCTACCTCCTCTGCGAATCCCAATGTGATAGGGTATGTCATGACGATTACGAATCATGAGGCTTATGATGGAGAACTTACTTTTACTATGGGAATTACCAGTGAGGGTGAAGTGACAGGAATTGCCTTTACTTCCATCAGTGAAACTGCCGGATTGGGAATGAAGGCGCAGGAGGACGATTTCCGGAACCAGTTTCAGAATAAAAAGGTAGATGCGTTTGCCTATACGAAATCAGGAGCCAGCGCAGACAATGAAATTGATGCTTTAAGCGGTGCCACGATTACGACCAATGCCGTGACGAATGGTGTAAATGCAGGGATTTCCTATTACCGCTATGTGATGGGAGGTGGCAGCAATGAATAAGTCAGTAGAGCGTTTATATAATGGTATTGTAAAGGAGAATCCCACATTTGTATTGATGCTGGGTATGTGTCCGACACTGGCAGTTACCACATCTGCCATAAACGGAGCGGGTATGGGACTTACCACTACGGTTATTCTCGTGCTGTCCAATATGATGATTTCTGCACTGCGCAAAGTCATTCCTGACCGGGTGCGCATTCCGGCATACATTGTAATTGTGGCAACTTTTGTAACGGTGGTGCAGTTCCTGTTACAGGCATATATTCCCACGCTGAATGATGCACTGGGAATCTATATTCCTTTAATTGTAGTAAACTGTATTATTTTAGGACGGGCAGAATCCTATGCCTCTAAAAACGGTGTGATTTTGTCTATGTTTGATGGGATTGGAATGGGACTGGGATTTACTGTTGGTCTGACACTGATTGGAATATTCCGGGAACTTCTGGGAAATGGTACTATATTTAACTGTTCTGTCATGCCTTCTGTCTATGAGCCGATTACTATTTTTGTTCTGGCTCCGGGAGCCTTTTTCGTACTGGCATTTCTTGTTGCAGTACAGAACCGGGTGCGGAACAAGAAGGCAAAAGGGGGCGGACAGCCCGTTCCCAGTTGTGGTTCTGACTGTGCTTCCTGTGGAAGTCTGGGCAGTTGCAGCGGACACTTGTTTACAACTGCGAAAAAGGAAGAAAGCGCTGTAGGAAAAGAAACAAAGGATGCCTCCGGTGCATCTGGCAAATCAGAAGAATAGGAGTTGATACGGATGAAAGAATTGTTTTTAGTAGCGGTGGGAGCCGCTCTGGTAAATAATGTAGTATTGAGCCAGTTCCTCGGTCTGTGTCCATTCCTGGGAGTTTCCAAAAAGGTCAACACAGCGGCTGGAATGGGTGGAGCAGTTATATTTGTTGTTACGATTGCTTCTGCGGTCACCTGGCTGATTAACGAATTTGTTCTGGTACGGTTTGATGTTACTTATATGCAGACCATTGTGTTTATTCTGGTCATTGCGGCTCTGGTACAGTTTGTGGAAATGTTTCTCAAAAAATATTCCAAAGGATTGTATGAGGCACTGGGTGTATACCTTCCTCTGATTACTACCAACTGTGCTGTGCTGGGCGTTGCCATCAGTAATGTCAGTGATGGATATGGTTTTGTTACCGCTCTGGTAAGCGGGTTTGCTACCGCTCTTGGGTTTACGATTGCTATTGTAATTTTGGCGGGAATTCGGGAGCAGATTGAGTATAATGATATTCCGGAAAGTTTTCAGGGAACCCCTATTGTGCTACTGACTTCCGGTTTGATGGCGATTGCCTTTTTTGGCTTTGCCGGACTGATTTAAAGGAGGAATGAAGATGGACGGTGTATTACTTGCAACTTTGATTGTTGGCATTGTGGGCTTGTTGATTGGTCTTTTCCTCTGCTTTTTCTCAGAGAAATTTGCGGTTCCGGTGGATGAGAAGGAATTGGCAGTCCGGGCAGAACTGCCGGGAAATAATTGCGGAGGTTGTGGTTTTGCCGGATGTGACGGTTTGGCGGCAGCGATTGCCAAAGGCGAAGCCGAGGTGTCTGCCTGTCCGGTGGGTGGTGATGCAGTAGCCAATGCCATTGCGGCGATTATGGGAGTGGAGGCCTCCGAAGGAGGTCGAATGGTTGCTTATGTAAAATGTGCAGGAACTTGTGAAGTGGCAAACACTTCCTATGATTACAGTGGTCCAGCGGACTGCCTCATGGCTTCTATGGCTCCGGGAGGCGGAGGAAAGGCATGTTCTTATGGCTGCCTTGGCTTTGGAAATTGTGTCAAAGCATGTCCTTTTGATGCCATTCATGTAGTGGATGGCGTGGCGATGGTGAATCGGGAGGCGTGTAAGGCATGTGGAAAATGCGTAGAGGCATGTCCGAAAAACTTAATTGAATTGATTCCAGAGACGGCAAAGGAAATGGTAAAATGCAGTTCCCGAGACAAGGGTAAGGATGTCATGCAGGCATGTAAGGTGGGCTGTATTGGCTGTGGACTGTGTGCCAAAGCATGTCCGGTGGAGGCTGTGACAGTGACGAATAATCTTGCACATATAGATGCAGAAAAGTGTACAGGATGTGGTGCCTGTGCAGAAAAATGCCCGAAGAAAATCATTCATAAAGCATAGAAAAACAGGAAAGGTAAAGAATACCTTTTGTGGGTTAAAAAGCTGCCACAGGGCAGCTTTTTCCATTGGGAAAGGAGTGAAAAAATGTACGATGTTATTGTAATCGGAGCAGGTACAGCAGGAATGAGCAGTGCGTTATATTCCGCCCGGGGAGGAATGCATACGTTGGTTCTGGAGAAACAAAGTTATGGAGGGCAGATTGTAGTTTCGCCGGAGGTGGAGAACTACCCGGGAATTGCAAAAACCAGCGGGTTTGCATTTGCTCAAGGTTTATATGAGCAGATGCTTCAGTTGGGGGTGGAATATAAAAGTGAAGGGGTCACCGAGGTTGTTTTGCAGAAAAAGGGATTTCTCGTAACAACCGAAGAGAGACAATATGAGGCAAAAAGTGTGATTGTAGCAACCGGGCTGACAAAACGTAAATTGCAACTGCCTCTGGAGGAGACATTGACAGGTCATGGCATTTCTTATTGTGCTACCTGCGATGGTGCTTTTTTTCGAAAAAAACAGGTTGGGGTAAATGGAGGAGGAAATACTGCCCTGGAGGATGCCCTGTTTTTGTCGCAATATTGTGAAAAGGTATTCTTGATTCACCGCCGGGAAGAATTTCGTGGAGAGCAGTTTCTGGTAGAACAGTTGAAACAATGTAAAAATGTAGAATTTTTAATGCCGTATAAGGTGGTGGAACTTGCCGGTACGCAGCAACTGAAAGGGATTGTTCTGGAACAGACGGTTACGGGAGAAAAATCCAGTTTACAGTTGGATGGCTTGTTTGTTGCCATTGGACAGATTCCGGAAAATCAAATAGTAGCCGGACTGGTGGAACTGGATGAGGGAGGTTATATTGTAGCGGGAGAGGATACGGTAACTTCTGTTGCCGGACTATATGCGGCGGGGGACTGCCGGACTAAGGAAGTGCGGCAATTGACTACGGCGGCTGCAGACGGTGCCATTGCCGGGGTCCATGCTATTCGTTATGTGAAGGAACTGGATTATTCGTACATCGAATAATAAGTAACCAGCCATATAACTTATTTTTGGATGTATTAGTTGCAGAATTTTGACCTTTGGTGCTATACTAAAAAGGAACCTGCCGGATAGAAGAAACAGCAGGAGATTGGGAGGATGTTACAATGGAGCAGTGTTTGCTGGACAGGATGCAGCAGATTGTGCAGAATAATGCCTATATGAAGGATATGCACATTACCTTGACACAGATGCGGGAGGGGTACGCCTGCGGACAGATGCAGGTGACAGAGCGAATTTTGAATCCCTACCAGTCGGTTCATGGAGGGGCTCTGTATTCTCTGGCGGACATTATAAGTGGAATTGCCGCTTGTTCCCATGGCAGATTTGCCTCCACAGTCAGCGGAAATATGAATTATATTCGTCCGGCTATGAATACCGGATGGATTACCTGTGAGGCGAAGGAGATTCGAAGCGGAAAGCGGGTTGCGGTATATGATGTAGAACTGCGGGATGAGCGGGAGGAAGTGGTAGAGACAGGAACCTTTACCTTTTACATGATGAACCGCAGCGTGGTGGAGGAGACAGAACAATGAGACGATTTTGGCATACAAACAGGGAATATTGCCAACTTGTCTATGAACATACTGGAGTCTGGGCAGACCGGGCGGCCTACGCTACGGATAATACGGAATACTACCTGTATTATGAAGGTGAAAAAGCAGAAAAAATCCGCAAGGCAATGCCTGCAATTCAAAAGGCAGTGGCGGCACTGGAGGGGGCGCAGGCGACCTGGATGGATTCCAGAAGATGTTTATTTTTATGGTATTCCGATGAAAAGTAAGGAGGAGAAACCTATGAAATTACAGTTTGTACCTGTGGAGACGGCAAAGCAGATTTCACAGTTGGCGGGAATTGCCAATACTGTTTGGCATGAATATTTTCCCTGTATATTGGATAATGCCCAGATTGATTACATGGTGGAGAAATTTCAGTCAGAGGGGGCGTTGACCAGCCAGATTCAGAAAGAGGGCTACGAATATTTTTTCCTGGAACTGAATGGGATTTATATTGGTTACATGGGCGTTCACGAGGAAAAAGAAAAACTGTTTTTAAGCAAACTTTACCTGTTAAAGCCTTACCGGGGAAAGGGCTATGCAAGTCAGGCATTTGAATTTCTGGAGGGACTTGCCCAGGCCTATGGGTTAAAGGCGATTTACCTGACAGTGAACCGCAACAATGCCCATTCGATTGCAGTGTATGAGAAAAGAGGATTTGAAACAGTCAAAGAACAGGCTGTGGATATTGGAGAAGGTTTCGTCATGGATGATTTTGTGATGGAATATCAATTATAAAGGAGGAACTGAAAATGAGTAAGATTGATGTAACGGCTTTTCAGGAACGCGGGGAATCCAGAGTGGCAGGGGGAACTGCGGGAATTTCTGCAATTTCCTTGATTTTTCCCGATTCCAAATCATTATAGGTTACCCGGTTCAAATCGACAACCGGACCGGCGCCGCTGTTTGTGCGTATAAGTTCTGCAATCGTGTAGGATTGCAGGACTTTTTTGTATGCATTTTCTGCCTCGGCGAAATAGGAAAGTGCCTGGGTGCCTTTCTCCAGAAAATAGGTGTCATTAAATCGGGTGAAGGTGTCGATGATGTCAGAGGTGTTAAAAAAGGGTTTACTTCCCTCGATTGCCTGGTAGATGTCCAGCAGGGTAATCTGTTCCGGAGATTTTTTCAGAGAGAGTCCTCCCCGTTTGCTGGCAGAGGAAGTGAGAATTCCGGCAACTACCAGTTTGCGTATAATTTTTTTCAGGTAAGAGTCAGAAACCCTTAAAATCCCACTGATGGCATGACTTTTCAATGGTTTGTTATTCTCCTGAACGGCTAAAAGAGCCACTACATATATAGATTGCGCAACACCTATTTTTGTCTGCATATAAGTACCCTCACTTTGTAAATTTTTTGTGAAAGTCCTGTGAAATCCGGACTAATTTATGAAAATATTATAAAACCGTGGATAAAAATTGTCAATGGATATTGACAAAGGAGAAAATAATGGTATAATGAAGAACCGTAGACAATATTTGTCCCTAGACAATTTTTATCTACGGTTTGCATAGAATACTATAAATTGTAAAATGTATTTGCGGAAGGAAGGGATATTCATGTTGAAACAGGAATGGAAAAAGTTATTTTCCAACAAATTGTTATTTGTGTTTCTGGTAGCAGTTGCTTTGGTTCCAACATTATATACGGTTATTTTCCTGCGATCCATGTGGGACCCGTATGGGAATCTTGATCAACTCCCGGTAGCGTTGGTGAATCTGGACCAGAAGACTTCCTATGAGGACAGAACGATTACTGCGGGGGATGATTTGGTGGACCGCCTGATGGAAGATGGCTCATTGGATTTTCACCTGATAAGCCAGGAGGAAGCCCAACAGGGAATGCAGGATGGAGATTATTATATGATGATTACCATTCCAGAAGATTTTTCGGAGAAAGCCTTGACGGTTCTGGATGAGAAACCGGAAAAGATGGAACTGGTATATGAGACAAATCCGGGAGCGAACTATATTTCTTCTAAAATGAGTGAATCCGCAATGAAAACCATTTCCTCGGAAGTTGCGGATGAAGTCACAAAGGAATATGCAGCGACGATTTTTGATATTGTAGGTGATTTGGGAGATGGACTTTCTGAGGCAGCGGATGGTGCAGGAAAAATCAGTGATGGCACCGGTGACCTTCAGGAAGGTAACGAGAAAATTACAGACAATCTGAATGTGCTGGCAGACAGCACGTTAACATTTAAGGATGGGGTCAATGAATTAAGTCTTGGTATTGGACAGTACATGGACGGTGTGGTGTCTTTGAAAAATGGTGCGAAGAAGCTGGATGCCGGAACGAAAAAGTTGAGCAAAGGTTCCAATTCTCTGGCGAAGGGAGTTAAAAAACTGGATACTGGGGCGGGTTCCTTGAAACAGGGAATTCGTTCCTACACAAAAGGAGTCGCTAGCGCCCATTCCGGTTCAGAAAAACTGGCTGAAAACAATGATGCTCTAAATGCAGGAGCGGCATCACTTTCAGCGGGTGCGGCTACCTTAAAGACAGGAAGTTCCGCGGTTTTAACCGGACTCAATACGATGTCTGCTTCTCTGTCAGCAAGTCGTTCAGAGGAGAACAAAAATAAGATTACTACAGTAACCAATGGATTGGACAGTCTGAATTTCGGAATTCAGCAGCTAAATACAGCGGTACAGGGAATCAATCTGGATACTGGGGAGATTACTTCCGACTTGACTGGCGTTGGAACCCATCTGAAGGAGGGAGGGACTTCTCTTGGCAATGCGGCAACCTCCTTTCAGGAGGCAGGAGAGAATGTGAAGGCAGTAGGGACAAATGTACAGACGTTGAGTACTTACCTTCCCCAAATTCTGGCATCGGATTCCCTGACTGCGGAAGAAAAGCAGGAAATCACCCAGACATTTAACCAGATGCAGCAAAATTTAACCAGTTATGAACAGAATGCAAATGCTGTAGCGGGAGCCTTGACATCGGTTCAGACTAGTCTGCAGGGTGCAGGAACCGATGCCACAAAGGTGGCTACAGCCCTTGGCAGTATGAGTGGTTCTTCGGAAGGGGAAACCGATACAATTACTTCTCTGAAAACGAATATGAACACGATTGCGACAAACAGCAGCCAACTCCTTCCCGGGGCGAAAACTGTGATTAACACATTGGATAGTGGATTGGAAAGTGTACAGCAGGCTTTGGACAAAAAAGGAGAGAAATCCGAGGATATGGGACTCATTCAAGGTATGAGTGCACTGGATGGAGGAATTGCCACACTTCAGAATGGAATTGATGGAGAAAACGGATTGTCTAAAGGAATTTCTTCATATACCAGTGGAGTCAGCACATTGAATCAGGGATTGGCAACACTGGACAGCAATTCTGCTGCTTTGGTAAATGGCAGTAAACAATTGAAATCAGGAACCAAACAGTTAAAGGACAGCGTTCCGTCTTTGAAATCCGGAATTCAGCAGTTAAAGACGGGAAGCCATAAATTGTATAATGGTTCACTGCAGTTAGTGTCCAATAATACTGCGCTGACAAAGGGAATTGCTGCATTGGAATCGGGTGCGGTACAGTTAAATGATGGTGCAGGTCAACTGGCAGATGGTTCTGAGACATTAGGAGAAGGAATGGTAACACTTGCGGATGGAGCAGAGGAGTTACAAACTTCTTTACAGGATGGAGCAGACGAGATTCAGAATCAGGTGATGACAGAGGAAACCAGTGATATGATTTCCAGCCCGGTGGAGGCAGAGGAAACCTTCTATACTACGATTGACAACAACGGTAGTGCCATGGCTGCATATATGATGTGTGTTGGATTATGGGTTGCAGGTATTGCTTTCTGTGTGGTATTTCCTATGAAAGACAAACGACAGAAAGTGAAAAGTGGTGTGACCTGGTGGTTTAGCAAATTGTCCGTTGTGTGGACGGTAGCGATTGTACAGAGTCTGGTTATGGTTGGTATGTTGATGGCAATCAATGGATTACAGCCGGACCGGTTACCACAGTTACTGCTGGTTGCTACCCTGACATCTTTGGCATATGAGACAATTGTATATTTCCTTGTACTTTGTTTTGACAAAGTAGGAGATTTTCTGGCTTTGGTCATTCTTGTAATACAGTTGGCGTGCTGTGCCGGAACTTACCCGATTGAAACGTCAGAGCATTTCTTCAGTGTTATGAATCCGTTGATGCCTTTTACCTATTCAGTACACGCCTTCCGTGCTACGATTTCCGCAAGCAACATGGATATTACTGGAGATATTCAGGTACTGTTTGGATTGTTTGCCGTATTTGCAGTGCTGACCTTTGCATTCTTTGAATATAAAACCTATTTAATCCGGCATCACAAAAAGAGCCGTTTACATGGCTTGCATGCCATCTGCATGGGTATGTTGAAATAAAAACGAACTGTAAACATTTTTAAAAAATGAGTTGACAATTAAAAATGTCCTGTTATAATAAATGAATGTAAACCAATTTATTTTAGTTGGTTTACAATACATAGAAAACAGGAGAAACAATTATGTCAGAAACAACTGAAAATACGATTGCAAAAACAACAGTAAACCGTTCCCGGAAAACTTTGCAGATGGTGCTGGTTGCCGTTATGGCAGCAGTCATTTGTGTGGTGGCACCCTTTTCCATTCCGTTGCCTTTTACCGCGGTACCCATTTCTTTTACTAATTTAATGGTGTATATTGCGCTGTTCGCATTGGGATGGAAGCGGGGCACTCTGAGTTATATTTTGTACCTTTTGATTGGTTTGGTAGGAGTACCTGTATTCTCTGGTTTTACCGGTGGTCCCGCAAAACTCGTAGGTCCTACGGGTGGTTACCTGGTAGGATTTATATTTATGGCAGTGATTGCTGGTCTTTTTATTGACAAAGCCGGAGAAATCAAAGCAGAAAAAGTCAGTCAATCCCGGATTCTTCCTATTGTGATGTATGTGGTTGGAATGGTACTGGGACTGGCAGTGTGCTATGCCTTTGGTACGGTGTGGTTTATGGTACAGCAGAATATTCCTTTTGAGGCGGCTTCGGTTGGTTCTACTTTAGGTGCCTGTGTCATTCCATTTTTGCCGGGAGATGCAGCAAAAATTATAATTGCCATAATAGTAGGTGTTCCTTTGCGGAGCACGTTGCGAAAGAACCAGTTAGTATAATGGGAAATTGTTAAAAAGATTTATTTAAGCAAGTCTTTTCTGGAATAAAAATATATTTCAGAAAAGGCTTTTTTTATAAAAAATGAAAATGATATGTAAAAATAAAAGGATTTGTGGTATGATAACTGTGATTGTGCAGAGAAGTATGCAGACTGCACAAAGAAAACAAAAATAACAGGAGGATTATGACAATGGATTACAAGAATGCCGGAGTGGACATTGAAGCGGGATACCAGTCCGTGGAATTGATGAAGAAGCATGTTCAGGCTACGATGCGGGAGGAGGTTTTAACCAATCTGGGAGGTTTTTCAGGGGCATTTTCTCTGGAAAAGTTTAAAGGAATGGAGAAGCCGACACTGGTTTCCGGAACCGATGGTGTAGGAACCAAATTGAAACTGGCATTTATTATGGACAAGCATGATACGATTGGAATTGACTGTGTTGCCATGTGTGTCAACGATATTGCCTGCGCTGGCGGTGAACCATTATTTTTCCTTGATTATATTGCCTGTGGTAAAAATTACCCGGAGAAGATTGCTACGATTGTAAGTGGAGTGGCAGAGGGATGCAAGCAGTCAGATGCTGCTTTGATTGGCGGTGAGACCGCAGAGATGCCGGGCTTTTACCCGGTAGACGAATACGATTTGGCAGGTTTTGCAGTGGGAATCGTAGATGAGAAAGATATTATTTCCGGAAAGGATGTAAAGGCAGGGGACACGCTGATTGGAATTGCTTCCAGCGGTGTTCACAGCAACGGATTTTCTCTGGTGCGCAAGGTGTTTGAAATGACAAAAGAGTCTCTCGATACCTATTATGATGAATTGGGGAAAACGTTGGGAGAGGCATTGCTGGCACCTACCAAAATATATGTTAAGGCGCTGCGCAGTGTGAGGGAAGCAGGTGTGCGGATTAAGGCGTGCAGCCACATTACTGGTGGAGGATTTTATGAAAATATTCCCCGGATGCTTCCAGAGGGCATTCGCGCGGTAGTAGAAAAGAACAGTTACGAAGTACCTCCAATCTTTAAACTGCTTCAGAAGACTGGCGACATTGCAGAAGAAATGATGTATAATACTTATAATATGGGAATTGGTATGATGATTGCAGTGGATGAAGCAGATGTGGACAAGACATTGGCAGCACTGCAGGCAGCAGGAGAGAAAGCATATGTAGTCGGACACACAGAAGCGGGAGAGAAAGGTGTTACTTTATGTTAAAAATTGCAGTTATGGTGTCCGGTGGTGGCACGAACCTTCAGGCAATTATAGATGGAATTGACCAGGGGACAATTACCAATACACAGATTGCTGTTGTCATCAGTAATAATGCCAATGCTTATGCTCTGGAGCGGGCAAAAAAGGCAGGGATTGACGGACTGTGTATTTCTCCAAAACAGTATGCGGACCGGGAACAGTTTAATGCTGCTCTGCTGGCAAAAGTGCAGGAATATGAAGTCGATTTAATTGTATTAGCAGGTTTTCTTGTGGTGATTCCCGAGATTATGATTGATGCCTATGAAAACCGTATTATTAATATTCATCCCTCACTGATTCCTTCTTTTTGTGGAACCGGGTATTATGGGCTGAAAGTACACGAAGCAGCCTTGGCACGTGGCGTTAAGGTGTCCGGGGCAACGGTTCATTTCGTAGACAAAGGAACAGATACAGGACCGATTATTTTGCAAAAACCGGTATCTGTGCTGGAAGAGGATACGCCGGAAAGTTTGCAGCGACGGATTATGGAGCAGGCAGAATGGAAGATTATGCCCCAGGCGATTGACTGGATTGCAAATGGAAAAGTCCGGGTAGAGCAGGGCAGAGTACATATTACGGAGTAAGGAGGCATTAAAATGAAAGTATTAGTAGTTGGTAGTGGTGGCCGTGAGCATGCGATTGTGAACAGTGTGGCAAAGAGCCCTAAGGTGGAGAAGATTTATTGTGCTCCGGGAAATGCAGGAATTGGGGAACTGGCAGAATGTGTTCCGATTCCTGCTATGGATATTGCAGAGATGGTTGCGTTTGCCAAGGACAAGGACATTGATTTGACGATTGTCGGCATGGATGATCCTCTGGTAGCAGGTATGGTAGATGCCTTTGAGGCTCAGGGATTACGGGTATTTGGTCCGCGTAAAAATGCTGCCATTATTGAAGGCAGTAAAGCCTTTTCCAAAGATTTAATGAAGAAGTATAATATTCCCACTGCTGCTTATGAGACCTTTGACAAGGCAGAGGATGCCCTCGAGTATTTGCAGACTAGTGAGTACCCCATTGTTTTAAAAGCAGATGGACTGGCACTTGGTAAAGGCGTGCTTATTTGTAATACAAAGGAAGAAGCAGAGGAAGGGGTAAAGACTTTGATGCTGGACAAGCAGTTTGGCTCAGCGGGAGACCGGATTGTTATTGAGGAGTTTATGACCGGAAGAGAAGTTTCTGTACTGTGCTTTTGTGATGGAAAAACGATTCGCACCATGACTTCTGCTCAGGACCATAAACGGGCAAAGGATGGAGACCAGGGATTGAATACCGGAGGAATGGGAACTTTTTCTCCCAGTCCTTTCTATACGGAGGAAGTGGATGCCTTTTGTAAGGAGCATGTGTACCAGCCGACCATGGATGCCATGGCAGCGGAAGGCAGACCGTTTGTAGGTGTATTGTTCTGTGGTTTGATGATTACACCAAAGGGAGTCAAGGTGTTGGAGTACAATGCCCGGTTTGGGGATCCGGAAGCTCAGGTAGTATTGCCGAGAATGAAAAATGATTTAGTGGATGTCTGTGAAGCCTGTATCGATGGACGTCTGGATGAAATCGAACTGGAATTTGAAGACAATGCAGCGGTTTGTGTAGTATTGGCTTCCGATGGTTACCCTGTCAAATACGATAAAGGATTTTTGATTGAGGGATTGGATAAATTTCAGGGAAAAGAGGGTTACTATGTGTTCCATGCAGGAACCAAGCAGACTGCAGCGGGAGTGGTGACAAATGGCGGCAGAGTTCTGGGTGTGACTGCAAAGGGTGAGGATTTACACAAAGCCCGCGCCAATGCCTATGAAGCAACAAACTGGATTCAGTTTGAGAATAAGTATATGCGCCATGATATTGGTAAGGCAATCGATGAACAGTAGGGATTCTGCCTTATTATGGCGGAAAGGATGAACTATGATACGTTTGATTGCGAGTGATATGGATGGAACCTTACTGGACAGCCAGCGGAGAATGCCTCCGGATTTTGATGAAATGATGGCAAAACTCTATGAGAGGGAGATTCATTTTGCGGTTGCCAGTGGAAGGTCTTATGCGACTTTAAAAGAACAGTTCCAGGATTATTTGGAGGAATTGATATTTATTTGCGATAATGGCGCATATATTGTGTACCAGCAGGAATTGATTGGATTGTCATTGATGTTGGAAGAAGATTTACGGGAACTAATTCAGGTCTGCCGTTCCTTTGATGGGAAACTGCTGCTCTGTGGTATGCATGGTACTTACCATGAATATTTTGGAACCGAAGAAGCAGAGGAGGAAGTGAATCACTACTATGTGAATCAGGTACTAGTAGAGGACAATACTACAGTAGAGGATGGTGTGTTCAAAATTGCACTTTACGATGAAAAAGGTGCACAAGAGCATGCCTACCCTATTTTAAAGAAGCAGTTTAAAGACCGTTTCACCATGCAGATTTCTGGGAAAAACTGGATTGATATTATGAATACTGGTGTCAATAAAGGAACGGGATTGTGCAGAATTCAGGAAAAACTGGGAATTCTTCCTGAAGAGACGATGGCTTTTGGCGATTATATGAACGATTATGAACTTCTGTTACAGGCAAAGGAGAGTTTTGCCATGGCAAATGCCCATGAGGATTTGAAAAAGGTAGCAGCACATATTGCCAGATCCAACGATGAGCAGGGTGTGATGGAAGCCATACGGGAATATGTATTATAATGGACAAGGGAATGAATTTCCCTTGTCATTTTTTTGTATTTGTGTTATATTGTGTGTATAACAGATATAACTACTCCCGAACGAGAAAGGGATGATAGAATGGGAATCCATATTGATTTTAATAGTGATGAAGCAATTTATATACAGTTGCGGAATCAGATTGTACTAGGAATTGCGAAGGAAGAGATTCATGACGGAGAATCCCTGCCCTCGGTGCGACAACTGGCAGAAGAATTGGGAGTGAATATGCATACTGTCAATAAGGCATATTCCATGCTGCGTCAGGAGGGATATTTGACGATGGATCGGCGCAGAGGTGCGGTTATTAGCATTGAAGTACAGCAGCGTCCGGCGGATAATCTGCACACTACGATGAAGTTGTTAGTGGCAGAGGCGATTTGTAGGGAGATGAAGCAGGAAGATTTGCACAAACTGATTTCCGATATGTACCAGGAGTTTGATTCTTTTTTATAAATAGAATAACGCTTGGGAATGGAAGCCGGTTTTGCAATGCAAAATGGATTTTTGCATTGTTGAGAGACAGTATAGAGATAGCAGGAGGATAGGAAATGCAGAATCAATTTACTGAGAATGGGAATTACGCAATTAGTGCGGCAGTTCGGGCGGCGACGTCCAGCAGACAGGAATTTGTAGGAACAGAGCATATATTAATGGGACTGCTCCGGGAGAAGAAGGGGGTTGCCTGCCGTATATTAGAGGAGAACCAGGTGGAATTGGACATGGTCATGAAACTGGCGGACCAGTTAATTTCTCCGGAAGGAGGTGTCCTGACAAAGAACCGGGGGCGATTCACTCCCCGGGCGAAGCATGTCATGGACAATGCGGTGAAGGAAGCAGTCAATTATGGGCAGGCACTTGCAGGAACGGAGCATATTTTACTGGCGCTGTTGAAGGAGCAGGATTGTGTGGCAGTACGTTTCCTCAATACACTGGGAGTGAATGTGCAGAAGATTTTTGTGGATACTTTGCTGGTTCTCGGGGTAGACGTGAATAGAGCGAAGAGTGAATATTCTCTGTACCATAGTGGCAAGGGCAGGGTGAAGAGTAAGACACCTACACTGGAGCGTTATACTAGAAATCTGAATCAGGCAGCCGCAGAGGGAAGATTGGATCCGGTAATTGGACGGGAGAAGGAGATTAAGCGGCTAATTCAGATATTAAGCCGGAGAAATAAGAACAATCCCTGCCTTTTAGGAGAGCCGGGAGTTGGTAAGACGGCAGTAGTGGAAGGACTGGCGCAGTACATTGTAGATGGTATGGCACCTGCCGGAATGCAGGAGAAGGTGGTATTGACTTTGGATTTGTCTGGTATGGTGGCAGGCACAAAATACCGTGGTGAGTTTGAGGAGCGCATTAAGAAACTGCTGGAAGAATTGCAGGGGAATGGGAACATTCTACTTTTTATTGATGAGATTCATACGATTATTGGTGCGGGAAATGCGGAAGGGGCAATGGATGCAGCAAATATTTTAAAGCCAGCCCTGTCCCGGGGAGAAATCCAGATTATTGGTGCTACCACAAAGGAAGAGTACCGCAAGTATATTGAGAAAGATGCCGCGTTAGAACGACGATTCCAGCCTGTGGAAATTGAGGAGCCGGATGAGGCAAAAACATTGCTGATTATGCAGGGACTGCGTCCGCATTACGAGTCCTTTCACCGGGTTACGATTAGCGATGAGGCATTGGAGAGCGCAGTGCACTTGTCCGCCCGTTATATGAATGACCGTTTTATGCCAGACAAAGCGATTGATGTCATGGATGAGGCGGCCGCCAGAAAGAGGGTGGGAGAGATTGAGGACAACAATCAGATTATGCGGTTACGCCAGGAAGTTGCCGATTGCTCCCGCCAGAAGGAAGAGGCTGTGTTAGCCGGTGATTTTGAAAAGGCGGGGCAGTTTCAGGAACAGCAGGACAAAAAACAAAAAAGCCTGAATCGTGCAATTATGAGGCAGCAGAAAGAACATCAGGAAACGATGCGTACAGTGACTGCGGATGATGTGGCAGAGGTTGTTTCAGTCATTACCAAAATTCCGGTGAAACGTCTGGCTCAAGAGGAAAAGAGCCAGTTACTGCATTTGGAAGAAGAATTGCACAAGCGGGTTGTGGGACAGGAAGAAGCAGTAAAAGCAGTTGCCCATGCGGTCAAGCGGGGACGGGTTGGAATGAAGGAGCCGAATCATCCGATTGGAACCTTTTTGTTTCTGGGACCTACGGGAGTAGGTAAGACGGAACTTTGCAAAGCCCTGGCAGAAACTGTTTTTGGCAGTGAAAAGAATATTATACGGGTAGATATGTCAGAGTACATGGAATCCTACAGTGTTTCCAAAATGATTGGTTCTCCTCCTGGTTATGTGGGATATGAGGAAGGTGGTCAATTAAGTGAGAAAGTACGACGTAATCCTTATTCTGTTGTGCTTTTCGATGAGATTGAGAAAGCCCATGCCGATGTTTTTAATATATTGCTTCAAGTGCTGGATGAAGGGCATATTACCGATTCCCAGGGACGCAAAATCAGTTTCAAAAATACAATCATTATTATGACTTCCAACTGTGGAGCGAAGAATATTGTGGAGCCGAAACAACTGGGATTTGCGGCGAAGGAAGACCAGAAGATGGAACACGAAAAGATGAAGCAGGCAGTTATGGAGGAAGTGAAAAGACTGTTTAAGCCGGAATTCATCAACCGTATTGATGAAACGATTGTGTTCCACATGCTTTCTCAGGATAACTTGAAAGACATTGTAGAACTGATGATTCAGAATGTGGCAAAGCGGACAAAAGAGCAGATGGATATTACACTGCGTTGTGATTACCGGGCAATCAATTACCTGTTAGAGAAGGGAACGGACAAAATATATGGTGCCCGCCCGTTGCGCAGAGCCATCCAGAATTATTTGGAGGACGGCATGGCGGATGAGATTCTGAAAGGCGCGATGAAACCGGGAGATTCTGTTGTGGTGACAACTCGGAAAAAGCAGTTATATTTTCGTGTAAAGTAGATGTGTGGAAAATGTAAAAAATATTTGATTTTATTTGACAAATGGTAGCAAAATAACAGGAAATTTGATATACTTAACATACAGTTACAAAACTAAAATACTTCGAGGAGGATCCGATTATGGCAGTAATTGAAGAGTTAATTCGTACAGAGCAGGATGGAACTATTAGTTTTGGTGATTATACATTACCCGTTAAGACAAAGAAAGCAGATTTTGAGCATGATGGTGATTTATACAAAATCAAGACCTTTAACGAGATTACAAAGTTAGAACGTAATGGTCTGTTTGTTTACGAATCGGTTCCGGGAACAGCGGTTCATAATTTGAATGTAACAGAGAACTGTGTTACTTTTTCTGTAGAAGGTTCGGAGGATGCAATGGTGACTTTGGAACTGGAACCAGAGAGTGAATATAAGGTAACAATAGACGGCAGTGATGCAGGTAGCGTGAAGACGAACCTGGGCGGTAAACTCCCAATTAGCGTGGAACTGGGAGAAGGAAAATGCATCCGTATTCAGGTGGAGAAGTTGTAATTTATGGCAAAAACAAAGCAGATTTTTTTCTGTCAGCAATGTGGCTATGAATCTGGTAAATGGCTGGGACAGTGTCCTGCCTGCCACGAATGGAATACATTTGTGGAAGAAGTGGTAGATGCCAGAAGTCTTAAGAAATCCGGAGCGGTTTCCCAGCGGAACCGCCCGGTACGGATGGATGAGGTAGCAGCGCTGGAAGAAAAAAGAATCAGTACGCATATAAATGAACTGGATCGTGTATTAGGGAGCGGAATTGTAGAAGGCTCCCTAATTTTAGTTGGTGGCGACCCGGGAATTGGCAAGTCCACGCTCTTGCTTCAGATATGTCGTAATCTGAGTAATGACAACATTAAATTATTATATGTGTCTGGAGAGGAATCACTGCAGCAAATAAAAATGCGGGCAGACCGGATTGGAACCTTTTCGGAAACCATGTCTCTTTTATGTGATACCTCTATTGACACGATTGAGGCGGCGATTGCGGAAGAAATGCCCCGGATGGTAGTGATTGATTCTATTCAGACAATGTATTCGGAGACGGTCAGTTCGGCAGCGGGAAGTGTATCCCAAGTCCGGGAGGTTACCGCACGATTGATGAAAATTGCCAAGCAAAAAGGGATTACCATATGGATTGTAGGGCATGTCACCAAAGAGGGAGTAGTGGCTGGTCCTCGAACATTGGAGCATATGGTGGATACCGTATTGTATTTTGAGGGAGACCGTCATGCGGTATACCGGGTACTCAGGGGAGTGAAAAACCGATTTGGTTCCACAGATGAGATTGGGGTTTTTGAAATGCGTCCGAATGGACTTCGGGAAGTTTTGAATCCTTCAGAAGTAATGCTGAGTGGAAGACCAGTGGATGCTTCCGGGTCAGTAGTAGTTTGTTCTCTGGAGGGAACCCGCCCCATTTTAATTGAAATTCAGGCACTGGTTTCCCAGACCAGTTTTAATCTTCCGCGAAGAACTACAGTTGGATTGGATTTTAATCGTGTCAATCTGTTAATGGCAGTTTTAGAGAAACGAGCAGGACTTTCTCTGGGAGGTTGTGATGCTTATGTAAATGTAGCAGGAGGAATGCGTATGGGAGAGCCGGCGATAGATTTGGGAATCGTGATGGCGATTGCCTCCAGTTATAAGAATCGGGCATTAGATGAAAAAACTATTATTTTTGGCGAAGTGGGACTTACCGGCGAAGTGCGGGGAGTGTCCATGCCACTGCAGCGTGTGAAGGAGGCAGAGAAGTTAGGCTTTCAGACCTGTGTGTTGCCAATGGGTAATTTAGAACAGATTCAGAAAATGAAAAATGACATCGGTGATATACGGCTGATTGGTGTTTCCAATGTCTCTCAGGCCTTGGATTTAATATAATAAGGTAGTGTATAATGCTGCAATTTGTTTTTGTAAAAATTTTTGCAAAAACTTGTTGACAAAGTGAAATTCAAGTGGTATTATTTAATTCGTTGCCGACGAAAACAAGAAATTGTTTGAAAGCAACACAACCTTGATAACTGAATAATGAGACAAACCTGAAAATGACGAAAAAGTTTCGCTTAATTCGCAAGAATTAAGATTGGGAACAGTTGTTTTAAAACAACACCTAAAACAGTAAAGAACAGGTAAAAATAACCAACGTTATTTTGACTGGTTCGGACGTAAGGTTTTACAGAATCAGAGACGATGATGGAAAGT
>JAQXNR010000003.1 GCA_029098105.1 Lachnospiraceae bacterium | reverse complement strand
AGTACGGGAATGGTTTCCGGATTTGGAGATTCATGCCAGCACCCAGATGGGCATTTTAAGTAAAGAGGGAGCTCTGCTGGCAAAACAGCAGGGGGTGACCCGGGTTGTTCCCGGTAGAGAATTGTCTTTGGAAGAAGTGCGGCAGATTACAAAGATTCCTGACTTAGAGGTGGAGTGTTTTGTACATGGCGCCATGTGTTATTGCTACTCCGGACAGTGCTTTTTGAGTAGCCGGATTGGTGGGCGAAGTGGGAATCGGGGACGATGTGCCCAGCCCTGTCGTCTTCCTTACAGATGGGAAGGAAAGGGACAGGAAAATCCCCACATTTTTTCTATGAAAGATATGTGTACGGTGAATCGGCTGCCGGAACTCATTGCTGCCGGAATTGACTCCTTTAAGATAGAGGGGAGAATGAAAAAACCGGAATATGTAATGGCAGTTACAGGGATTTACCGCAAATATATGGATTTGGCGTTAGAATCTAGGAAAACGGGGAAACCTTATACTGTAGATGAGAGAGATTATATGCTGTTAATGCAGATGTATAACCGGGGTGGTTTTCACCAGGGTTATTATTCACAGCATAATGGACGGAATATGATGGAATGCCGTCGACCAAACCACCAAGGAGTGTTTTTGGGAACGATTGCAGAGATAGACAAAAATTATATTACCTTTTCCACAGAATGGGAACTTTACCCGGGAGACCAGTTGGAAATCCGTATACCCGGGGATGGTGTGGAAATGACTTCTCCAGTGTCGGTGAAGCAGGGTGAAAAAGCCAGATTAAAAGCGAGAGAACTCCGCAAAATAAAAAAGGGGATGCCGGTATACCGCATGAAAAGTCCGGCACTGATTGAGGAATTGAAGGAATGTTTTTCCCATGTTGGAGAGATTGTTCTGGAGGGAAAGGGAGAATTTTATATTGGCAGACCGGCTTCCTTGCGTCTGTGTGATAAAAAAGGTGGGACAAGCATTACTGTATATGGAGCAGAAGTGCAAAAGGCGGTGAAGCAGCCGGTTCCCCGGGAGCAGATTGACAAAACACTGCGTCAGTTGGGGAATGGGGAATATGTTCTCGCAGATTTAAAAATTGGGATGGACGCAGAGATTTTTCTCCCGGTAAAGGAATTAAAAGAGTTAAGACGTCGGGCTATACAGGAGTGGGAGAAGCAGGTGCTCTCTACGTTTCATAAAAAGCATTCTGGGGATTGCGGGGAGAGAACATGTGTCAATGACGAGGTTACCTCTCCTGTTACCTGCAAAATGGAAGCATCGGTACACAATCGGGAACAGTTGTATACCTTGACAAAACATGGTAAAATAAAACGATTGTATGTTCCTTTGCGATTATTGGAAGAGATACCAGAAGGATGTGTTGCACAAGTATATGCAATGTTGCCCCGGATGTTTCGCAAACAGCAGGCACAGCAGTTGGATTTTGAGTGGTTGTGCCAACGGGTAACGGGATTTCTTGTCCCTACGGTAGATGCTTTGGCGTGGCTGGTAAGCCAAGCGGGGCAGAGAGCAGAAGGAGAGCAGGAATGGGGTGTGGTGCTGGAAGATACGTTGTATGCATATAACAGGGCGGCAATACGGTTCTGGCAGGATTATATAGAAAATTGCAGTAACCTGTACTTTGCGGGAAGAACGGTTCCGGCAGAACTTTCTCTGGCGGAATTGCAGGAACTCTCCGGCAATGGTCAGATTGTTCCGGTATATGGCAGACGGGTGATGATGACCAGTGCCCAGTGTCTGAAAAAAACAGGAAATGCCTGTAATCAACAGCAGGAAGTGCAATCCATTAAGGACCGTAAAGGAAAGGGATTTCTGGTGGAAAGTTTGTGTAGCGATTGCTACAATATTGTCTGGGAAGAGGAACCTTTGTCACTTTCCGGCTGTAGTAAAGATGTTGCGGCATTGTCACCAGAAGGGTTGCGACTGGATTTCACATGGGAGACGCCGGAGCAGACAGAGAAGATTGTAGATGCTTTTTACCGGGAATATATAACGCAGGAGAAAGAAGTGCCCGGAGTTTACGGAAACCGGGGGCATGCTTACCAGAGTGTTGAATGATGAGAAACAATTTTCGTAATAGAATGGTAATATAAGGAAATTGAGCATAGGCAATTGCGAATTGGGAAAGGAGAATGGGTATGATTCATATTATATTGGTGCTGACCGGATACTTGAATATTATATTAGCGGCAGCCTATACCCTGACCTGTTTCCAATTGTTTCGGGAGTTGCCACCAAAAAGAAGTAAAAAACTGTTCCGGAGGCAGGAACGGTTGCTGCTTTATTTTCACTTTTTTTGCAACCTGGATTTGGTACTGGAACAGAAGGATATTCGTCTGATTTATTTTTATGGGGCACAGTTGTTGTTTTTACTGCTTGTTTTTATTTTTTACCGGAGAATTTACCCCCATACTTCAAGACTTCTTACCAATAATATGATGTTTTTTATGGTAGTTGGACTGGTAATGCAGACTCGGTTGTCCTATGAAGCATATGCTTTAAAACAGTTTATTACTGTGGCAGTCTGTTTTTCTGCAGCCATGCTGCTGCCTTTTTTGATGAAGCGGATTCACTTGTGGCAGAGATTGACCTGGTTTTATGGAATTACAGGTTTTTTACTGTTGTCCACAGTTATGGTGATGGGTGTGAATTTAAATGGTGCCAGCAACTGGATTCGGATTGCCGGTGTGTCGATTCAGCCATCGGAATTTGCAAAAATTTTATTTGTATTATTTGTGGGCTGCCGTCTGGCGCAGTCTCTGGAATTGAAGGATTTGATGGTGACCACTGTGCTGGCTGCTGCTTACGTTCTCGTACTGGTGTGGGAAAAGGACTTGGGTGGTGCCCTGATTTTCTTTATTGTGTATATTGTTATGCTCTATGTGGCAACAGGACGTCTGACCTTGTTTATAAGTGGAGTTTTGGCGGGAAGCGGGGCGGCAGTGGTGGCATACCAGTTGTTTGACCATGTACAGACCAGAGTGAATGCCTGGAGGGATCCCTGGGCGTTGATTGACGGTGGTGGATACCAGATTTGCCAGTCTCTTTTTGCACTGGGAACGGGAAGTTGGTTTGGAATTGGACTGGGGCAGGGAGCGCCGGATTCGGTTCCGATTGTCTATTCGGATTTTATTTTTTCCGCTTTGGCGGAGGAGTTTGGAACTATTTTTGTATTGTGCCTGATACTGGTGTTTGTCAGTTGCTTCATTGTTTTTCTGGACGCTTCCATGCGTTCTAGAAATTCCATGTATAAACTGATTGCATTAGGGTTTGGTGTCTGCTTTATTTTTCAGGTATTTTTAAATATTGGTGGAGCTGTAAAGTTCATTCCTCTGACAGGAGTGACTTTGCCTTTAATCAGTTATGGACGCAGTAGTGTGGCAAGTGTGCTGCTGATTTTTGGGATTACACAGGGACTGGTAATGCTGGGTCGCAGTGATGAGGAAACAGAACATGAAGAAAATGAAAGAGCAACCAACAAAAAAAATCGAATCTACGGATAGAAATCATGGAGTCATCTATTCGATTCTCAACTGGTTGGCAAAACCATCGGAGAAGTTGAAACTGAATCGGCAGATTCTCGTGGTGGCATACTTTTTTGCCTTTCTTTTTGTGGCACTGATTGTATATATTGGATATTATGTAGCGGTGCCCGGAAAAGAAGATGTGACCAGTCCGTATAATCCGCGGCAGAATCTGTTCAGTGACAGAATTATAAAGGGTTCATTAAAGACCTCAGACGGTAAAGTGATTGCAAAAAGCGTGAAGGGACAGGATGGTGAGTACACCCGAAGTTACCCTGCTGGAAGATTGTTTGCCCAGGTGGTGGGTTACGACATATATGGAAAGTCTGGGTTGGAGTCTAGTGCCAACTATTATATGTATTCTTCCCATTCCAATATTTTTGAACGGATAGTAAAAGATTTGAAGGACGAAAAGAACATGGGGGATACGGTGTATACGACCCTGGATTATGATTTGCAGCAATCCGCGTACAATGCTTTGGGCAATTACAAAGGAGCAGTGGTAGTGATGGAGCCGGATACGGGAAAAATACTGACAATGGTCAGTAAGCCGGATTACGACCCGAATTCTCTGAAAGCAAACTGGGAATACCTGAATCAGGATGAGGATTCTGCACTTTTGAACCGGGCAACCCAGGGGTTGTACCCGCCGGGTTCTACATTTAAAATTGTAACTGCTCTGGAATATATGCGGGAAAAAAAGAACTGGAAGAAGTTCTCCTATACCTGTACCGGAACTACAAAAGTGGACCATGTAAATATAAAATGTGCTGGGAAAACTGCTCACGGTGAAGAAGATTTGTACGATGCCATGGCAAACTCCTGTAACTGTGCATTTGTTACTCTCGGTTCCGACCTGAATTTCGCTTCCTACCGAAATACGGCAGAGAGTCTTTTACTGAATCAGAAACTGCCCATTAATCTGGAATACAGTAAGAGCCGGTTCGCACTGTCGAAGGATTCCGACAAAAGTGAGATGCCCCAGACGGCAATTGGTCAGGGAGAAACTTTGATGACACCACTTTTGAACTGTATGATTGTCTCTGCGGTTGCCAATGATGGTGTGATGATGACTCCTTACTTAACAGACTATGTAGAGAGTTATGATGGAAATCTGGTGAAGAAATTTACGCCTACAGCCTATAAGGAAGTTATGAGTGAAGAGGAAGCGGATGCTCTTACTGACATGATGGTGGGAGTTGTGGAAGAGGGAACCGCAGGAGCACTTTCCGGACTGGCGCATACCTATGCTGGTAAAACCGGTTCTGCAGAACATGCGGAAAACGCATCTCCCCATGCATGGTTTGTGGGATTTTCTCCAGTGGAGGATCCACAGATTGCAGTTTGCGTCATTGCAGAGGATGGAGGCTCTGGAAGCGGAGTTGCAGTGCCGATTGCAAAGCAGATTTTTACGACCTATTATGAGAAGTATAAATAGATTGAATATTTTGTGTATTTCATGTATAATATTTATAGTTTTAGGATTCACACCCAAATAGGAGGATTTGCAATGATAGAAGCAACAAGCTGTGGTGGTGTGGTAATATTCAGAGGGAAGATTTTACTTTTGTATAAGAATTACAAGAATAAATATGAAGGCTGGGTTTTACCTAAAGGTACCGTAGAAGAGGGAGAAGAGTACAAGGAAACGGCACTTCGGGAGGTTCGGGAGGAAACCGGGGCGACGGCGACAATAATGAAATATATTGGAAAAAGTGAGTATTCTTTCCGAACACAGGATGATATTGTGGACAAGGATGTACACTGGTATCTCATGATGGGAGACAGTTATTACAGTAAGCCACAAAAGGAGGAATACTTTGAGGATTCCGGTTATTATAAGTACCATGAGGCGTACCATTTACTCCGTTTTGCCAATGAGAAGCAGATTCTGGAGCGTGCTTATGAAGAATACATCAGCATGAAAAAGAGCAATCTTTGGGGCAGCCGGAAATATTACTAGAGACAATAAAGGCAGGGCATTTTGACCTGCTTTTTCTATAGAAGAAAGGACGAAAGAGTATGTTATACAATTTGATGAACGGACACTATTTGAATGGATTATTACTGACTGGGGCAATTGTTGCTTTTTTTGCCACAGTCATTGCTACAAAGATGGCATTTTCCCATCTGCCTTCCGATATGGGAAGGGAGTTTGCTGTGGATGGGGCAAAATCAAAGGGAAAGCCACGAGGTGCCGGTATTGTGTTTGTGTTGGTATTTATTGTCTGTACCCTTTTGTTTGTGCCCTTTCAACCGGAACTGTTTTTTTACCTGATACTGATTGGCCTGGCAATGCTGACCGGATTTCTGGATGACGCTTCCCGCTCTCCTTGGGGAGAGTACCGCAAGGGCTTATTGGACCTGCTGATTGCAGTGTTCGTGGCAGTTGTATATTTATATTACAATGGAAATATAGTCAATCTCGCCATTTTCAATGCCAGTTTTTCCTTACCCTATGGAGTGTTTGGATTGCTTGTGGTGATTCTCGTATGGGCTTCCATTAATGTGACGAACTGTACTGATGGTGTGGATGGTTTGTCTGCTACTTTGGTCATGATTACGCTGGGAACCATTTATGTACTGGATACTCTTCTCGGGACAAAAGATGAGGTGGCTCTGTCCATTCCCCTTTTTATACTGGTATTGCTGGCATATTTGTGGTATAACGCTACCCCCAGCCTGTTGTTGATGGGAGATGCCGGTTCCCGGGCAATGGGATTGTTCATTAGCATTGCCATTCTCAAAACAGGATGTCCATTCCTTTATTTACTGGTGGCGCTGGTATTGATTGTGGATGGTGGTATTGGACTGATTAAGGTTTCCCTGAAACGGTTCCTGAAAATCAGTATTTTAAAAAACACTCTGACTCCGTTACATGACCATGTCAGGAAGAACAAAGGGTGGTCTAATACCCAGGTGGTATTCCGCTTTTCCATAATACAACTGTTATTGTCCTTTTTGACAATATATTTAGTAAAATGACAGATAAAACAATGAGATAGAAGGGGAGGCATTTCATGAAGAATATAAAAACCATATTTCGGTCAGATATAAGGGCGCTGCTTAAGAATTTTTTTGCCCTTGTTATTGCTATTGGTCTGTGTATTCTTCCTGCGCTCTATGCATGGTTTAACATATATTCTAACTGGGATCCCTATGGAAATACCGGGAATATTAAGATTGCCATTGCTTCGGCAGACAAGGGGTATGAAGATGAGAATGGGAATACCATTAATGTAGGGGAAGAAATTGTGGATTCCTTAAAGGAAAACAGTAGTATTCACTGGGTAATTACGACTGAGGACAAGGCGAAAGATGAGGTGAAAAGTGGCTCCTGCTATGCGGCAGTGGTATTGTCAGAAGATTTTTCTGAGAGTATGTATAATGGTTTCCTTCATGATTTGAAACGTCCCCAGGTGGATTATTATGAGAATGAAAAAAAGAATGCGGTGGCAACCAAAATTACGGATACGGCGGTTTCCACATTGAAAAAGAATATTAATGAAATGTACATTTCTATTCTTGTAAGTAACCTGTTTGCAGAGAATCCCGTGGCCATAAAAGAAGAGGATATGACTGCGGTAGAGCAGTTTCAACAGCGCTTGGAATTGGTACAGGACACGGTAAAGGATTATGAAAAAGTGGTGGCTTCCCTGATGGCGGCGGATGAAAAACTGGTTTCTTCCATGGATTCGGCAAAAAGCGAACTGGCGAGCACTAAGTCAGCGGCAAGCAGACAAAGCAGCCGCCAGAAGTCCTTTTCTGCAGAGGATTTAGCGGAACAGATTCTGACGCAGAACAGCCAGATTGCGGATGCGTTGGAATCTGCTGTCCGTGACATGGAACAGGCTGCAAAGGAAACTACAACCGCAGCAAAATCGGCTTCCTACAAGAAAGCACTGGTGCATTTGCAGGATGCCAAAAAGCGCATAGATTCTTTGTTGAAGTCCATAAATCAGGTTTCTTTTTCGGATTCTTTTGCGAAACGCCAGCAGAGTAAGATTGCGGTTCAGTTGAAGGCAAAACTGGATTCTCTCAAAGCCATGGAACAGACGCTGGAGGCAAAGGTAGAGAATGAGAAAGCAACCTATTCCGCCAAAAAGGAAGCGCTTTGGCAAAAAACCGTTTCCGATTTGCAGGAAAACTATAACAACGTGATTACACCGCTGGTATATGAGGTGGCAGATGCAGTGGATACGGTAAACAACGATTTGTCCAGTGCCCTTTCGAATATTTCAGAAGACATTGAGATTCTGGAGGAGGTACTGACCGGTGCTCAGAGTGGTGTGCAATCTGCAAACCAGAGTCTTTCGGGAGTGTCTGATGTATTGGCGGGACTTTCGGACAAGTTGGACTCCATGAATGCGCTGACAAACCATATGTCAAACAGTGAATTTGTAAAGAAAATTGTTACGTTTATGGAAGGGGATCCACAGGGGTATGGTGTATTTTTTGCTACTCCGGTACATATTGAAACCCAGAGTATCTACCCGGTAGAGAATTATGGTTCTGGTGTTACTCCCTTTTATACTACGCTGGCTATCTGGGTGGGAGGAATTTTCCTCGTGTCCCTGATTAAAGTGCGTCCGAATAAGGAAAAACTGGTGAATCCTAAGCCGCATGAATTATTTTTGGGACGGTTTCTGCTGTTTTTCCTGCTGGGACAGATTCAAACTCTCATTATTGTGCTGGGAAATGTTTGTCTGTTAAAAGTACAGTGCCTGAATCTGGCTGCTTTCTGGCTGGCGGCATCGGTTACCAGTTTTACCTTTATGCTGTTGATTTACGCTTTGACAGTGTCCTTTGGGGATGTGGGAAAGGCTTTTGTCGTAGTGATTGTGGTGCTTCAGATTGCTGGTTCCAGTGGAACTTACCCGATTGAAATACTTCCGGAATTTTACCAGAAAATATATGTATTCTTTCCTTTTCCCTATGCCATCAATGCGATGCGGGAAGCGATTTGTGGCATGTATGAGAAGGATTATGTGATTTACCTGCTGCAACTGCTTTTATTTGCAGCGGCGGCGTTGTTGCTGGGGCTGGTCATCCGGCTGCCTTTTCAAAAGGTCAATCATTTTATGGAAAAACGTATGGAAGACACCGGATTTATGTAGGAGGTAGCAGTTATGGCAACGGATGAACGTTTTGAAGAATTGTTCCACACGATTATGCAGTATGAAAAAGAAATACACAGGCAGAACCAGAAGCGAATCCGTATTGGAATTAAATGTTTGTTCTGGATTCCTATGATTTTTTTGTTCCTTCTGTTCATTACCGACAGTGAACGGGTCATTTTTCTTGTCCTCTGGATTGTTTCCTTGTTTGTCATTGCGGTATACTTAATTTATGTAGAGTATGTGGACTATAAAATGCAGGAAAAAATAGCCGAGATTAGCAACCAGGAAGTCAAAGAAGCAAATGTCCTGATTGGACAGGATATGGACACGATAGAACAAAATATTGTGAGTGCGCTTAAGCAGATGGAAGAGAAAAAAGAGATGCGGGTAGAGCAGGCAAAGGAACGGGTTGTAAAGCATATTACCGGGCAGAAAGAATTCCTGATGGAGCGGATAGACAAAGAGAAGGAGGATGGGGATGAAGAACATACTGAAAATCATGATGCATGATTTTAAACAGATTAGTACAAATGTGGTTGCCCTGGTGGTAATTATGGGACTCTCTATTTTGCCTTCTCTGTATGCCTGGTTTAATATTAATTCCAATTGGGAGCCTTACAGTGAAGATGCCACTTCGAATCTGAAAATTGCAGTGTATTCCAACGACGAGGGGATGATGGTAAACAATCTGGAACTTTGTATTGGAAATTCGGTTCTGGATGCCCTTCGGGAAAACGACAGTATTGGATGGGTATTTCCGGAAGATGAGCGGACTGCTATTAACGGTGTTTACAGTGGTGATTATTATGCTGCATTGGTGATTCCCGAGAATTTTACCCAGAGTATTGCTGCCGTTTTGGATGGGGATACCAGTGGGGGAACGATTACCTATTATTCCAATGAAAAAAAGAATGCCATTGCTACTAAAATTACCTCAAAAGCAGAGGGGGCAGTAGAAGAACAGGTGAACAGTCAGGTATTCAGTACGATTACACAGATTGTGGTGAAGGCAGGAGATGCTTTGAAGAATGCACAGGAGGATAGTTCCGTTCTTCAGGAGACGGCGCAGTGGCTTACTATGCTGGAAGAGGATGTACAGCGGTATATAAATATACTGGATACTTTGGAACAATCTATGGATTCGGCCGAGCAGTCCATGACTGCCCTGAGTAGTCTGGTTCCGAAAATGGCTGAGGATATGGAGAAGGATTTGTCCCAGATACCGGATGCTTCCCGTTCTTTAAATGGGTTACAGACAGCCGGTATCCGGCTTTCTGATTATGTGGATGTGTTGGGAAAAGGGCAGACCAGTCTGAAAAAAACGAAAACACAATTAACAGATTTAAAAACCTTGATAAAAAAAATGAAGAAGGATTTGCTGGGAACTCAGGACAGTGAGTCTCTGGAAAAAGTGGTTTCGGTATTGGAGAATGATCCGGAGCGGGTGGGAGAATATTTTTCTTCTCTGGTAAATCTAAAAACCATTCCAGTATATAAGACATCCAATTACGGTTCTGCCATGGCACCTTTTTATACTGTGCTGGCAATCTGGGTAGGTGCCTTGATTCTGGTGGCTGTTCTTCATACCAAGGTAAAAGATGTTCCGAATTTGCATGAAGTAAAGCCTTACCAGGAGTTTTTTGGAAGATATGCACTGTTTTTTGGAGTGGGACAGATTCAGACGTTGATTTGTGTGTTGGGTAACCTGTTTTTTCTGGAAATTCAGTGCAAACATCCTTTTTTGTTCTGGTTTGCAGCGGCAATGACCAGTTTTGTATTTACGATTTTTATTTACTCCCTGACCTTTGCTTTTGGCAATGTGGGAGAGGCACTGGCAGTTGTTATTATGGTACTTCAGGTGGCAGGTGCCGGAGGAACTTTTCCAAAGGAAGTATTGCCTCAGGTATACCAGGACATATATAAATTTATGCCTTTTCCGTATTGTATGGATGCCCTTCGGGAATGTGTCAGTGGTATGTACCGAAATGATTACTGGGTACATATTGGACGACTTGGTATTTTTATTGGAACCTCTCTGGTGATTGGATTGGTTTTATACAGACCTTTTGTAAAATTGAATCTTGCTATCGAGAGAAGCAAGGAGAACAGTGATTTGATGGTGTGAATAGCAGAGAGAAAAGAGAGTAAAAGAGTAAAATAAAAGCGCGAACCCGGAACGGTTTCGCGCTTTTTTATGCGGATGGCGGGACTTGAACCCGCACGATGTCACCACCGGCAGATTTTGAGTCTGCTGCGTCTGCCATTCCGCCACATCCGCTTGTTGAATCACTCAACGTTTGATAGTATATCTGATTTGAGAGAATAAGTCAATACAAAATTTTAAAATAGTAGAAGATTTCTAGTGTGTTTTATGTTATAATTTGACCTAAGGGAGTCCTGATGTTGGATTTATGCAGGAGTATAACTTGAATCAGGGATGTTCGAAGGGGTTAGGAGGTAATTTTATGGATTGCAGAACCGTGCGTTCCTTAATTCATTTATATATGGACAACCAACTGCCTTCGGAACAGTTAGAACCCTTTATTCGTCACATTCAATCCTGTTCCGATTGTTATGAGGAATTGGAGATTAATTATATTATGCTGGAGGGTATGCGGCGGTTGGAGGCAGGTGACCAGATTGCGGTCAACTTTCAAAAAGAACTTTCTGCTAAATTGAAAAAGCAACTTTCCCGCATTCAGCGTCAGAAACGAACCCGTATTCAGATTGTGGTGATTGGTATTTGTATGTCCCTTTTTGGTATTCTACTTGGATACTTTGAACAGGAGGATCATTCTCAGAAAGTGATGACGCAGCAGTTGGAAGAGCGGGGAGAGCATTATTTTTATAATCAGACAAAATATTATATTTATGAAGCGGGTTCTTATGAACCCCCTTCTCTAAGGGAGATTATTCACAATGACAAATGATTTTTTACTAATAATAGATGGTTCGAGCCTTTTGTCTACACAGTATTATGGCAATCTGCCAAGAGAAATATTGTATGCGAAGACGGAGGAGGAAAAAACCCCCTATTACTATAAATTGATGCAGACCAGTGGTGGTGTGTATACAAATGGAGTATTCGGCTTTTTTAAAACGCTGTTGTCTATTTTACAATCCCAGAAGCCGAAATATATGGCAGTCTGCTGGGATTTGACCAGGGATACGTTTCGCAGGGAACTGTATGATGCTTATAAGGGTAATCGTAAGACGACTCCCCAGCCGCTGAAGGAACAGTTTGCTTTGTGTCAGCAGGTGTTGGAACGGATTGGTGTACAGCAGTTTGCTTCTGAGGAGTTTGAAGCGGATGATTATGCGGGAAGTCTTTGCTCCAAATTAAAGTCTCAGGTGCCTATTTCGATTATGACGAAGGACAGGGATTACCTGCAATTAGTAGAGGAAGGGGTTTCTTTGTGGATGGTTACTTCCAGTTCCACAAAGGCACAGGAATTTTACCGCAGACATCATATAAAGCAATCAGATTATATTGTGCCGGATTCCATGCTTTACTTAACACCGGAACTGGTATTTCAGGAGTTTGGATTTTTACCGGAAAAAACGGTTATGGTAAAACAGTTGGCGGGGGATACAGCGGACAATATTCCCGGTGTGAAGGGTGTCGGGGAAAAGACGGCAATTGCTTTGGCAAATGCATACCCTTCTATAGAGGCAATGTATGATGAAATCCGGAATTTGGATGAGACAGGACAGAATCAGGTAAAACAGCGCTGGAAGGAAGAATTGGACATTAAGCGTTCTCCACTGAAATACCTTCTAGCAGAAAGTGACTCAGAACTGGTGGGGGAGAAGGCTTCCCGATTAAGCCGGGAACTGGCAACGATTAAGCGGGATATACCGCTGCCGGAGGTTACTCTGGATTCCCTGACAACCCGGTTGAAAGTGGATGAACTGGAGAAGGTGCTTCACGAATTGGAATTTCAATCTCTGTCAGTGGAACAGATTGATGAGGCATTTTTAGAGGGCGAACGGGCAGCGTCAAGAGCCCCGTTGAATGTAGTGAATCCGGCTCCAAAAGAATTGGAGCAGTATATAGAGGCAGCACAGAAGTCCGGAAAAGTTGCCTTGTCTTTATGTATTCAGGCATTGCAGCCGGAGACAGAGACGGAGCAACAGTTGTCCTTATTTGATTTTATGGGGGAATCAAAGAAAGAAAAGGAAGATTCTGCGCTACAAACAAAAAAGGGGATGGAACAACATATTTTTGCCTTAGCCTTTGCTTTTCAGGAAGGGGAAAGTGTGTTATTACAGGAAGATGCTTATTCCCAGGAACAGTTGAGAACGCTGGTCCATCGTTTTTACCGGGAATCGGTTCAGGTAACTGCTTTTGATGTAAAGCAGCAACTTGTATTTCTGGACACACAGTTGCGTCATGATTTGATCATGCAGGAGCAGGAGCCATTACCTGCCTTTGATTTGTCGGTTGCAGCATATCTGTTGAATCCACTGAAATCTAAATATTCTCCCTATGAGGTCAGCCTGGATTATGCTTATGGCATTGGAAACCGGGAAGAAATCATGGGAAAACAGGAGATTTCCCAGTTGGAGCCGGAGAAACGCTCCCAGTTGTATTTTTGTTGTGCCCAGGAGGCACAGGTGGGGATGCTGTGTGAATCCGTTTTGAGGAAACAACTGCAGGAGACAGGAATGTGGCAGTTGTTCTGCCAGATTGAGATGCCTACGCTGTATACCCTTTACGAAATGGAGTATAATGGTGTCGTTGTAAAAAGAGAGGCTTTGCGTCAGTATGGCGACCGCCTGATGGGGAGTATTAATCGTCTGGAACAATCCATTTATGAGCAGGCGGGGCATGAATTTAATATTAATTCCCCAAAACAGTTGGGGGTTGTACTATTTGAGGAGATGGGACTGCCCAGTGGAAAAAAGACGAAAACCGGGTATTCTACCAGTGCAGAAGTGCTGGAAGGGTTGAAACCGATATATCCCATTGTAGCGGATATTCTGGAGTACCGTCAGTTGACGAAACTGCATTCGACCTATGCCGAGGGGTTGGCTGCCTTTATTTCCCCGGATGGCAGAATTCATGGACATTTTAACCAGACGGTTACTGCTACGGGAAGAATCAGTTCCACAGAGCCCAATTTACAAAATATTCCGATGCGTACACCGTTGGGAAGAGAGATTCGCAAAGTCTTTTTAGCCCAAGAGGACTGCGTTTTAGTAGATGCAGATTACTCCCAGATTGAGTTGCGTATTCTGGCTCACATGTCGGGGGATGAAAAGTTAAGAGAGGCCTATGCCAGTGGACAGGACATTCATGCCTTGACTGCTTCCCAGGTATTTCATGTACCCTTTGATGAAGTGACACCGTTGCAGCGGCGCAATGCCAAGGCGGTGAATTTTGGAATTGTTTATGGAATCAGTGCCCACGGTCTGAGTGTGGATTTGAACATCAGCCGGAAAGAGGCGGCAGATTATATGGAACGCTATTTTGAAACCTACCCTGGAATTAAGGCATACTTGGATGGAATGGTGGAGGAAGGACGGAAAAATGGACAGGTGACTACGCTGTATGGACGAATTCGTCCGATTCCGGAACTTCATTCTACCAATTATAACCAGAGAAGTTTTGGAGAGCGGGTAGCGATGAATTCCCCGATTCAGGGAACGGCGGCAGATATTATGAAGATTGCCATGATTCGAACTTACCGGGGACTGGTGAAACAAAATTTACAATCCAGACTGGTTTTGCAGATTCACGATGAACTGGTGGTAGAAACCCGTAAAGAGGAATTGGAGCAGGTGAAGGCGATTTTGAAAGAGGCAATGACCGGAGCCGCTTCTTTGTCTGTGGATTTGCTGGTGGATATGAATGTGGGGGACAACTGGTACGATGCAAAGTAATGTTTGGAAAGGAATAGGAGTGACAGTATGGTAATCGGAATTACCGGTGGGATTGGAGCCGGGAAAAGTACGGTGATGCAGTACATGGGAGAACACTATTCAGTATATACAATACTGGCGGATGAAGTGGCAAGAGAACTGCAAAAACAGGGTGGAGAAGTTTACCGCCAGATTATAAAATGGCTGGGAACCGAGGTGCTTAAAGAGAACGGAGAATTAGACCGGGAACGTCTGGCAGCGATTGTATTTTCCGATGAAAGTAAGCGACAGACTCTGAACGGAATCGTACATCCCGCGGTCCGCAGGGACATCGAAAAGCAGATTGTTAAGCAACGGCAGCACTATTCCCATGTGGCAGTGGAGGCAGCACTACTGATTGAAGAGGGATACCGGGATGTCTGTGACGAATTCTGGTATGTAGATGCCAGTGAAGAAGTGCGTATCCGGCGCTTAATGGAAAGCAGAGGATACACCCGGGAAAAATGCAGAGCGATTATGGCGCAACAACTTGACCGGGAGACTTTTTTACAGGAGAGCGACCGGGTCATAGTGAATAATGGCTCAATGGATGAGTTAAAGCGACAATTGGATTGTCTGTTGGTATAGATAGAAAAGAAGCAGGAGGAATGAAAAAATGCCGGCATTGTATAATGGTCAGGAGGTTGTGTTTGGTCTGGATATTGGAACACGAAGTATTGTGGGGACGGTTGGATATAAGGATGCCCGGAACCGATTCCAGATTGTAGCCCAAGTGGAACGTTTTCATGAGACAAGAGCCATGCTGGATGGACAAATTCACGACATTTCCAAGGTGGCGGAAACGATTTGCGAAGTGAAGGAGCAACTGGAGAAAAAACTCCATATTACCTTGAAAGAGGTCTGTATTGCAGCGGCAGGACGAGTATTGAAGACCGCAGTAGGCGTATGCGAGGAGGAATTGGAATCGGAGGCGGTAGTGGATGAAGAAATGGTCTACACGCTGGATATGCTTGGTGTGGAAAAGGCAAACGAAATGATTCTTCAGGAAAACGAGAGTGATGTGAAGTTTTTCTGTGTGGGTTATACCGTAATACGTTACCTGCTCAATGGTTTTGCCATTGGTAATCTTCTGGGGCATAAAGCCCGGAGAATTGGAGCCGAGGTACTGGCAACTTTTTTGCCGGAAGATGTTGTGGATGGTCTTTACGCAGCTGTGTCTGAGGCCGGATTGGAAGTCGTCAATCTGACGTTGGAGCCCATTGCTGCCATGAATGTGGCAATTCCGGAGCAGTACCGTCTTTTGAACATTGCTCTGGTAGATGTGGGGGCAGGAACCTCGGATATTTGTATTACAAAGGATGGAAGTGTGGTTGCTTATGGTATGATTCCTTTTGCAGGGGATAAACTGACTGAGGTTCTTGTTCAGAAATACCTGGTGGATTTTCAGACTGCAGAAAAAATTAAAATGATGGCACCTGGCAAAAAAAGTATGCAGTACAAGGATATTATGGGGGACAAGCAAAAGATTACCCGGGAAGAACTGGATGCGGATTTAAAGCCGGAGGTTTCGGCAATGACTTCTCAGATTGCGGAGAAAATCAAGGAGTTGAATGGTGGAAAAGCAGTTAGCGCCGTATTTGTTGTGGGGGGTGGCGGAAAGGTCACTAATTTCACAAAAGAACTGGCGGAGCATCTGGGACTGGTTCCCAACCGTGTGGCACTTCGTGGTCCAGAAGTAATGGGGAATATTGATATGTTGGATGATTCTCTACGCAAGGATGCTCTGTATGTAACACCTATCGGAATCTGTATCAATTATTATGAAAAGAAGAACAATTTTATTTTTGTTCATGTGAATGGCGAACGGGTAAAACTTTATAACAACAATAAACTTACGGTTATGGATGCGGCAGCGGCAGTGGGATTCCCCAATGCATTATTGTTCCCGCAAAGAGGAGCGGATATTACTTTTACAATTAACGGCAGACAGCGGATTGTCCGGGGAAGTAAAGGAGAGGCGGCGGTGATTCGTCTGAACCAGAAAGAAGTGAGTATGACAACGCCAATCGTGCAGAATGATAAAATCGTGATTACCCAATCCACGGTGGGAGAGCCGGCATACCAGGAGGTTGGACATTTGCCAGAATACTCCGACAAAATCCATTTCCGGGTAAATGGTCAGACCGTTACCTGTCCACGGTATGTTATGGTAAATGGGGAGTTGAAGTCAGAATACTATAGCATTCAGAACAATGACCAGGTGGTGATTCTGGATTACTATACGGTGGAGCAGTTACTGTTGTTTCTGGATTTGCCGAAAAACGTTTCCTTTTACATCAACCATGAAGCGGCAGGAAAAAAGGACCGTATTTATGACAATTATATGATTAACTGGGCAGAGAACGAGGAACACTTGGCTGAACTGGAAAAGACGCTGCCAGAAGAGGAAAAGAGTGCTGAAGAGTTGACCGCTGCCACCTTGGAGCCGGCAACTGAGATACTTGATGAAAAACAGCCGGAGGCGGAAAAGCCACCTCAGGAAGTAGCAGAAGATGTAGTACAGGAACCCAGAGAGGTACATATTGAGGTAAATGGACAACCCGTTACGCTGAAACATAAAGCAGAATATATATTTGTAGATATTCTGGATTTTTACCCCTTTGATTTGTCGGTTATGGGGGGAAGTACCCTGGTAACCATGTTGAATGATACAGAGGTTGGATTTACAGAGCCGCTACATGAGGGAGATGTGGTTCGAATTTATTGGAAGGATTGATGAGAATGAGCAGAGATAACAGTAAGGAAGAGGCTTCCGCAGAAGAACTGGAAAGACGAGCCCAGAGTTTGCGAGAAGGGGAAGAGATTGATTTTCAGGACAAATTGGAAGTGATGCGCTTTACCCAACAGAAAAAACATATATATATGCATACCATACTATTGTTTATGATGGTTTGCTTTATGGCGTATCAGGTTTCTTCCAAAAACCCGATTTCGGCAATGAATGTGATTGGAATGGTCTGGGTCGTAATTTCTCATGGAATTGATTATTTAATGTGCTATAAGCGGTATTATTTCCGTCACCGGATATTGACGGGGACAAAACTGAATCTGGTGGCAAGTGTTATTTTTTTCAGCGCGACCTATGAAATGAATGCGATTGCGGCACTGTTTGGATTTTCGGTTTATATTTTATATTTTGTAGAATATATTGAATGTATTGAATTTACCAATTCGGAGGAAAAAGAAAAAACCGCGGTGGCAATGGCAGCGTTTTTTGCAGTCACATATATTCTGGTTTCACTGATGACCCCGGTTAGACTCTCACTGGTAGAAATAATTTTGCTGATTGGAATTGTCTGTATTGCCTTGTATACTCTGGTGGAGCAGATTTATAATTACCTTGACCATTATGTTACTTATATTTCAGAACTGAACCATGAAAAAGCAGAACTTTTACAGAAAAACAGTTCCCTGAGTGAGCAGAGTACCAAAATCAAAGAGGCAGTGAATTTGCTGGGAGTGCAGAAGATTGAATTGTCCAATGCTTATGAAACGATTCAGATACAGAATCAGGAAATGAAGATGCACAATGAGATTTTGGGAATTGTATCCACAGAAAAGGATATGGAGCAGTTTGCAGAGCGGATTACCAATGTACTGATTAACTGGGACAATATATGTGCGGTTGGACTATTTGTAGATGCCTTGATTTATGGAAATTCTTACCCATTAATTTGTGCCAAGGTTCCCCAGGATGCCAACTTAGAAGAACAGTTCCGGAAAAGTGCAGAGAATATTCTATTTGAGATTCATCATTTTGACGAAGATTTTCAGATTGATATAAATTCTCTGCCGGAGCAATATACATTTTTAAAGAAGTCGGGAACAAAATCGCTGATTCGAATTCAGATTTTGACGGAAGGTGGTATGTGCGGTGCGCTGGTGTTGGGTTCCAAAGACCCCAAAAACTTTGACTCTGAGAGCGGTAGTTTTTACCTTTCCATTGCAACCCAGATTGGAATTGCGGTGAAAAATGCCAATCTTTATGCTACCATGGAGAATCTGGCTACAAGGGATGGACTGACAGGTATTTATAACCGCAGGCATTTTAATAAACTGTTCAGTGATTATGTGACTTCCGCAATGGATGGCAGGTTGCCAATTGCTGTGGCACTGTTTGATATTGACAAGTTCAAAAATGTAAATGATACTTATGGACATAGTTTTGGAGACATGGTGATTGTAACTGTTTCCCACATTGCCAATGAGATTGTGGAAAAAAACGGTGGAATTCTTGGGCGCTATGGCGGTGAAGAATTCATGATGGCATTTCTGAACCGGAATGTGGAAGAACTGCTTCCAATTGTGGAAGAAATTCACGAGAAAATTAAGGCGGCAGAGTTGAATCACAACGGAGATGTAGTCAAGATTAATGTCAGCATTGGTGTGACCGATTACCCGAATACCTGCTCCAATCCTGCAGATTTACTCAATCATGCAGATTGGGCAATGTACTATTCCAAACAGCATGGACGGGGAAGAATTACTGTGGACGGAGAAAATGTATGGGCAGAAAATCAGTAATAGGGCGGATTTGCTTTTTAAAAGGATTGTGCTATACTATGACCGGAGGAGGAAAAAGGCAATGAGAATGTTTAGTATTGCCAGTGGAAGTAGTGGAAATTGTATTTATATTGGAAATGAATCTACCCATCTGCTGGTAGACGCAGGCGTGAGTGGGAAACGTATAATACAGGGGTTAGAGCAGATGAATCTGAGTTTGTCAGATATGGATGGAATTCTCATTACGCATGAACATACGGACCACATTCAGGGATTGGGAATTCTTCTGCGAAAGTGTGAGATTCCAGTCTATGCTACTGCAGATACAATAGAGGAGATTTTTCGGTATGACAAGTTGGGAAAGGTAAACCGGGATTTGTTTTCTGCCATAGAGCCGGACCATACATTCAGCATCCGGGATATGTTTATTCAGCCAGCCTCTATCTGGCACGATGCAGCAGATCCAGTGTGTTATTCCTTTTTGGATGCTTCCGGGAAAATCAGTATTGCTACCGACTTGGGAGATTTTGACGAATATCTCATACATAGATTGAATGGTTCGGATGTGGTTCTGGTAGAATCCAATCACGATGTGCGGATGCTGGAGGCAAACCGGACCTATAGTTATGCATTGAAACAGCGTATTTTGGGAAAACGGGGACATTTGTCCAATGAGCGTTCCGGGGAACTGATGAGCCGGCTGGTTTCTAATTACAAGGTAAAATCTATTGTGTTAGGGCACTTGTCCCGGGAAAATAACATACCCGAATGCGCTTTCATCAATATGCAGAATTATATGAGGCAGGCAGGATTGAATCTGGAACAGACAACGATAGAGGTGGCCAGAAGAGATTGCTGCTCCGCTGATATTTCCATATAATCTGGTTATAATAGAATCAACTTTCAGGAGGACAGAGAAATGAACAAGACAATTATTACAGTAGTGGGAAAGGATACCGTAGGTATTATGGCAAAGGTGTGTACTTACCTGGCAAACAATCAGGTGAATATTCTGGATATTTCCCAGACCATTGTGCAGGGTTACTTCAATATGATGATGGTAGCGGATATGACTGGTTCCAGCAAAGATTTTGACGTACTGGCCAGTGAACTGGAGCAGATTGGAGAAGAAATCGGTGTGGATATTCGTGCCCAGAAAGCAGCAATTTTTGATAGAATGCACAGACTCTAGGAGGAAATCATGTTAGACATAAAAGAAGTAATTGAAACGAATAAGATGATTATGGAGAACAATCTGGATGTGCGTACCATTACAATGGGAATCAGCCTTCTGGATTGTAATGGTTCTACCCTTTCTGAAGTAAAAGAAAAGATTTACCAAAAAATTATCACAAAGGCAAAAGATTTGGTAAAAGTGGGAAAGGATATTGAGCGGGAACTGGGAATTCCGATTGTAAACAAGCGGATTTCCATTACCCCGGTGTCGTTGGTGGGAGGCAGTGTATGTACCTGTCCTGAAGACTTTGTTGAGATTGCAAAAACCCTTGACAAGGCAGCAATGGAAGTGGGGGTTAATTTTATTGGAGGCTATTCTGCATTGGTGGCAAAAGGGATGACTCCTGCGGATGAATACCTGATTCGTTCCATTCCTCAGGCATTAGCACAGACAGAGCGAATTTGTAGTTCTGTTGTGGTAGGTTCTACGAAGACCGGACTGGATATGGATGCCATCCGGCTGGTGGGACAGATGATTAAACAAACCGCTGTTTTGACGAAAGACAATGATAGTCTGGGGTGTGCCAAATTCGTTGTACTCTGTAATGCGCCGGATGACAATCCGTTTATGGCAGGAGCCTTTCACGGAGTAACGGAAGGGGATGCAATCATAAATGTAGGTGTCAGTGGTCCCGGAGTGGTTAAGTCTGCGCTGGAGAAGGTGCGGGGAGAGAATTTTGAAGTGCTGTGCGAAACGATAAAAAAGACGGCTTTCAAAATTACGAGAGTGGGACAATTGGTTGCCCAGGAGGCGAGCAAGCGACTCGGAGTTCCTTTTGGTATTATTGATTTGTCTCTGGCACCGACTCCTGCTGTGGGAGACAGTGTTGGAGAGGTGTTGGAGGAAATTGGTCTGGAGTATGCCGGAGCACCGGGAACAACAGCGGCATTGGCAATGCTGAATGATCAGGTGAAAAAGGGCGGAATCATGGCGTCTTCCTATGTGGGTGGCCTGAGTGGTGCTTTTATTCCGGTCAGTGAGGACCAGCGTATGATTGATGCGGCTTCCTGCGGTGCATTGACGATTGAAAAACTGGAGGCAATGACTTGTGTCTGCTCCGTTGGACTGGATATGATTGCAATTCCGGGAGACACACCGGATTCTACAATTTCCGGAATTATTGCAGATGAAATGGCACTGGGAATGGTAAACCAAAAAACAACAGCAGTCCGCATTATTCCAGTGATTGGAAAGACAGTGGGAGAGCAGGCGGTATTTGGAGGATTGTTGGGATATGCGCCGATTATGAAAGTGAATCCCTATTCCTGCGAGAAATTTATTGCAAGAGAGGGGCGGATTCCAGCGCCAATCCATAGTTTTAAAAATTAAAGTAATAGAATAGGAGTAAAAGAAGATGGGGAATATTTTGCAAGGTCTTACACCAGAGAAAGTATTTGCGTATTTTGAAGCGATTTGTGAGATTCCACATGGCAGTTACCATGTGGATGCCATCAGTGATTACCTGGTGGCATTTGCGAAAGAGAGAAATCTTTTTGTCCTTCAGGATGAATGGAAAAATGTACTGATTAAAAAACCGGCTTCCAAGGGAATGGAAGATGCACCTACAGTGATTTTGCAGGGGCATATGGATATGGTATGCGAAAAAAATTCGGATGTGGAGCATGATTTTCTAACAGAAGGATTGAAGTTACAAGTTTCGGGAGATGACATTACTGCCCGGGGAACAACGTTAGGGGGAGATGATGGAATTGCGGTTGCCTACGCCCTGGCAATTCTGGATGACGATACCTTGCCGCATCCTCCTTTGGAGGTATTGCTTACCACTGAGGAAGAGGTGGGAATGGAAGGAGCTTTTGGTTTTGATGTGTCTTTATTGGATGGAACCGTTCTTCTTAATCTGGATTCCGAAGAAGAGGGAACGGTGCTTACTTCCTGCGCCGGTGGTGTCACGGTCACGGTTCGTTACCCGTTGCAGTATGAAAAGCCGAAGGGCAGTTGCTATGAAATTTTCATTCATGGATTAAAAGGGGGACATTCCGGTGCAGATATTCATTTTGGAAGAGCAAATGCTAATGTATTGATGGGGCAGATGCTGTATGTATTTTCTCAGACCGGAATTTCTTACCAACTGGCATTTTTGGAAGGTGGGATGAAGAGTAATGCGATTCCCAGAGAATGCCGGGCATTTGTATATTTGGATGAGAATCAACTGGAAGGAATTAAAATTGTCCTGCAGGATTTTGTGACCCGGGTTGCCCAGGAGTTTGGGGAACGGGAGGATTCGATTCAAGTGGACTTTTCTCCTGCCGGGAGAAGGTTTGAGAAGGTATATTCTGGTTATGTCCGGGATGCTTTTGCAGATTCTGTATCCCATGTTACTGATGGGGTCTGCCATATGAGCGAAGAGGTAACAGGACTTGTGGAGACCTCGTCAAATCTGGGCGTGGTGAGAGAGCAGGAGGATGCTTTAGAGTTAGTATTTCTGTTGCGAAGTTGCAAGGAAGAGGAATTGTCCAAGGCAGAAGATGTGATTAGTTATGTAATTTTACAGGGAGCCGCTAACTATATAGAAAAATATGAAAAATCGGTGGTGGAGCATTGTAAACCACAGATTGAAAGCAGCAACCGCTACCCCGGATGGGCATATAAACAGGATTCTGCATTGCGTCAGTTGGTTACGGATGTTTACCGCAAACAGTACGGAAAAGAAATGGAAGTAACTGCCATTCATGCCGGACTGGAATGTGGAATTTTTGCCAGCCAAAAGGATTTTGATATTGTTTCCATTGGACCGGATATTTTAAATATTCACACACCGGAGGAGACTTTAAAAATTTCCTCTGCCAGACGTACTTATGAATTGGTATGTGAAGTGTTAAGACGGGCAGGGGAATTAAAAAAATAAAAAATATGAAATTTACTATTTGTACAATATATTTGGAATTGTAATTGTTTTGCAACCATATAATATTTTGTGGAGAATATATGTACAGGGAGGACATTTCATGGAGAATCAGAAGGAAACGGAACGCAGCCGTAAGTTGGCAGTGGCGAGACAGCAATTTCAATCGGGAAGAGTTCTGGAGCATTCATTTGCAAAAGAAGCAGCACCAGAAACAAAAAAGTATATGCCTTACTGGGCGAACTACCTGTTGCGTACCTTTGTGACATTATTTTTGTTGCTGGGCTTTTATTTATACGGCGTAGTAGATGCCAAAAACGCAGACAATATAGCAAAGGTAATTCGTGAAAATTTTAATTCTAATCCTACTATTTGGGCGGCGTGTGAAACCTATTCTCAAGTGGATTACCGGGATGCCTGCGAAAAGATGATAGAGTATGCAAAAGGGGTGTTTCGGAACAAATAGGAAGCACATGAGAAATAAACAATTAAGTCATTTCTTTCCTTCTCTATTGATTATACTGTTATTTTGGCATATAATGATGGCAGCCATTTTTGTTATTATTTAAGGAGACACAATATGAGAGTCATTGCGGGAAGTGCCAGAAGATTACAACTTAAGACGATTGAAGGGATGGATACCCGGCCGACGACGGACCGGATTAAGGAAACTTTATTTAATATGTTGAACCCATATATTGCAGGTTCTTTGTTTCTGGATTTGTTCAGCGGCAGTGGTGCAATCGCCATTGAAGCCTTAAGCCGTGGAGCGAAAAAGGCGTATTTGGTAGAGACGAATAAAAAGGCAGTTGCCTGTATTCGAGAGAACCTGAACCATACCCGGCTTGCAGAGCAGGCAGAGGTGATGACTATGGATGTACTCTCTGCCATCCGGATGCTGAATGGACGACAGATGGTATTTGATTATATTTATATGGATCCGCCTTACCGCAGAGAACTGGAGCGGGAAGTGCTGACAGAACTGGCTCATTCCTATATTGTAGGGGAAGACACACAGATTATTGTAGAGGCAGCACTGCATACGGATTTTTCCTACTTGGAGGAATTGCCTTTTACCGTAGTAAAGGTAAAGGAATATAAGACGAATCAACATATTTTTTTACAAAAGAGTGAATAGATGGAGGACATAGAATGAAGCGAGCAATTTACCCAGGCAGTTTTGATCCTGTTACCGTAGGACATATAGATATTATTACCCGTTCTTCCTGTATCTTTGACGAAGTGATTATAGGAGTGCTGAACAACAGTCAGAAGGCTCCACTTTTTACTGCAGAGGAGCGGGTCAGAATGCTGACAGAAGTGACCCGGGAACTTCCCAACGTGAGAGCGGAAGCCTTTTCCGGTCTGCTTGTAGATTTTGCCAAAAAAGAAGAGGCAACGGTCATTATTCGTGGGTTGCGGGCTGTGACGGACTTCGAGTATGAGTTGCAGATGTCCCAGACGAACCGGCAGATTTGTCCGGAGGTGGACACGCTGTTCCTGACAGCAAACGTGGAATATTCCTATGTAAGTTCCAGTACAGCCAAAGAGATTGCTTCTTTTGGTGGGGACGTCAGTGCTTTTGTACCGCCTTTGGTGGCTCAGGAAATGAAGAAACGGTTTTCAATTTAGGGGAAATGTGTTATACTGTTTGTATCTATTGGTAGAAAGAAGAGGGTAAATATGGCGAAAAAGACAATAGTAGACTTATTTGATGACTTTGAAGAATTTATTGAAGATTGTAAAGCACAGGCTTTTTCCTCTAATAAAATAATTGTACCCCGGGATGAAGTTCTGAATATGATTCGGGAAATCAAAATGAAGATTCCCAGTGAGGTAGAACATAGCAACAAAGTAGTAGAGAACCGGGATGCGATTCTCACCGAAGCGCGTAAGAAGGCAGATGAGATTATTCTGGCGGCTCAGAATGAAGCCCAGCGCCGGGTAAATGACAGTGAAGTGATGCGTCTTGCTACAGAGCAGGCGAGAGAATTGATGATGCAGGCGAATGCCAAAGCGCAGGAGATTGTGAATGAGGCGGCGCAACAGGGAGATGCCATTCGTATGGGTGCATTGAACTATACGAACAATGTCATGCTTGATTTAAGTGATTTTACAGCCCGCTTTTTGGAAGAGGAGAGTGCAAAATACCAGATTCTGGTACAGACTCTGCAGAATCATTACCAGACAATTGAGACGAACCGGGAACAGATTGAAGCACAGTTGGATTCTGGTGTAGCACCTAAGGGAGATGGCAAAAAGAGTGTAACGAATCCTCCGAAGCGGCAACTTTCTGAGGTGGAGAAGGTACATAAGGAGACTCGTACCACATCTTCGGCAACGCCCCAGTCGGCTTCCAGACCAGCACCGAAGCCGGAACCGGTGAAGAAGGAAGTTCCGAAGACCAGCGATATTCCGGTGGATGATGAGTTGGACGAACTGGATGAATTATATTTGGACCAGTATTAGTATTGTAAGACCAGATAGAAGACCACAAATTAATTTACTGATTACGTAGGGAACCATGGACAGTGTGGTTCCCTTTATTGCGCTCTGGGTCTGACTAATGCTGGAACAGCCGCCGAAGGATGCGATGGCAGTAATCAGGGCAATTTTTATAATGGAGGGAGCCTGGGTCTGGGCAATTGAGGCAATTCCTGTAGTCATTTCCAAAATTCCTGTGAGAAAGGGAATGAAAAGATTGCTCCAACCGGAAAAAACAGAATTTTCCAAAGAACTGCCCACTTCCATCAATATATTACAGAGGATGGAATAGAGCATAATATAGCATCCAATTTTGCAGATTAGCAGCAGGGAATGCTCAATGGATTCATCCAGAGTGACTGTACGGGACTGTTGCTTTGGGTAAACCATAGAGGCAGATGAGGCAGTGGCAGTCTTTTTTTTGTAGCGAAGGGCGTAATAGATACCTAAAAGTGCTGGAGGCCAGTAAATAGAGAACAGAAAAAGGGGAAGAGGAACGGTGTTTTTTAACTGCATTGTGCAGACATAGCCAATTAAAAACATGGGGCTGGCATGGTTGCAGATGGTGAGAAGCCGTTGGGCTGTGTCTTTCGAAAAATACCCCTGTACATAGTAGTCTTTTATGTTTTTCGCGCCCATAGGGTAGCCGCAAAGAACGCCCAGCAACAGTGTTGTCAAGATTGGGGAAAAGGTAATATATGTGGAAATCAGGGAAGAAACAATGAAAAAAGGAAGCAAAACGGGGAGTACCTTTGTGTACCATAAAAGCAGCCCGTTTTGTGCTCCCAGGATGCAACAGTTGGGGAAGAGCAGGAGGATTGCCACACAGAGTACAAGCGCTATTGTTTTGCACCAATTCGGAATCTGCATTGTCTGTCAGCCATCCTGTTTTTTTACTATTTTATGCATATATGGGTTGTATCATGTCAGAGCAGAATTAAACCGTTCTGGTAATCGGAGCGCAACTGGGAATTGGGATACTTCTGCATTGTGATGAGACGGTAATACTCATGGGCAGCGATGTCCTCCTTCAGTAAAGTATTTGCATTGTCAGTCAGTTTCTTCTGGTCATCTGCCAGTTTTTGTACCAGTGGAATGTGAGTCTGTTCCCGGATTTTGCCGAGAAGCCATGCTGATTCCCGATGGAATCCCAATACCCGGATATAGGGTGCAAAATCAATACATTGAGAGGATTCCAAAGGAGCCGGAAGTTGAAGAAGGTAACGAAAAAAGCAACGGCTGATGCGGGAATGGGTGTACTGTTTGCTCTTGCATTTCAGTATGAGTTGGGAAAGGCTGTCTTGTGGCTGGATTTCCCGGCAAAGGCGGTGGAATAATTCCGGGGTAAATTCCACGTCTTTTGGGCAGAGGGCAGTCCCAGGTGTGTGTAATGACTCCCAGTGCCGCAGTTGGAATGCCTGGGAAAAATCATCGGTATAAATTCCTGATTTTTGCTGTTCCTGCCGTTCTTTGCGAATCCGGTGGGCACTGATGGTTCCCTTTCGCAAAATCGGGCAGGGATTTATGGAAGAATGGAATTTCAGCAGTGCCTTGCAGTATGCAACTGCGAGAATATTATTGGGGGTGTTCAAAAGGGAGTGAGGGAGTTCTGGGAAGGATTCCCGTAAAACCTGACTTCTTGCTGTGGGAAAAGACATTCCTTGTCTGAGATGCTCTTTCAGCAATTGGCGGTATTCCTCTGGCTCCTCCAGTAGAAAGGCACTGAGTTGTTTTAACCCCGGGATGTCTGCAGTTTCTTCCATTCCAAATACCAACTGGTCAACGATGCCCAGTTGGTCTAACAAGGCAATACCTGCTGAGGCAAACAGTTCTGCACTGGAGAGACTGAAGCGTACCGGAAGTTCCAGAACCAGGTCAGCACCACCTACAAGAGCCTGCCGGGTACGGGTAAACTTGTCTTCAATGGCAGGTGCCCCTCGCTGTACAAAATCCCCACTCATCACGACAATGACAGCATCGGCGTGGAGTTCGTTTCGGACGGTATCTAGAAGGTACTGGTGCCCTGCGTGAAATGGATTAAATTCTGCAATAATTCCGGCAATCTTCATAGAGGTGATTCCTTCCTGTTAAAATATATGTTTATGTCTCATACTTCAATTACACTTATTGTACCCAATTTAAGGGTAGGTTACAATAATAAATTGTATTATAAAAAAGACAGATTTTTTCCAAAAACCTTCTTGTATACAACAGCAGATAGGCTTATAATAATGATAACTGAGCACTCATTTTAAAGTGCGCTTAGGAGCGGTAAGGGCTCCGCATAAAACAGTGGGAAGAATGGAAAGGAGAAGGACAGTGGGATTTATTGAGAAGATTAAGGAGAGGGCAAAATACCAGAAGATGAAAATTGTGCTACCGGAGACGAATGACATGCGTACCATTATTGCAGCCCATAAAATATTAAAAGAGGACATTGCGGACATTGTTCTAGTGGGAGACAAGGAGCGTCTTCTTTCCAATGCAGAGTCCAACCGGCTCCATATTGAAAAGGCAGAATTTGTCTACCCCGATGAATTTGAACGTTTGGATGAATATATTGAGAAGTTTGTGGAAATAAGATATAAAAAGGGAATGACGGAAAGCCGTGCCAGAGAAATATTAACTTCGAATTTTCTCTATTTTGGCTGTATGATGGTAAAAATGGGAGATGCGGATGGCATGGTAGCAGGAGCCTGCCACTCCTCTGCAGATGTATTGCGGGCTTCCCTTCAGGTGTTGAAAACAAAACCGGGTACCAAGTTGGTTTCCGCCTTTTTCCTGATGGTTGTTCCCGATTGTCAGTATGGTGCTAATGGAGCTTTTGTTTTTGCGGATGCGGGACTGAATCAGAATCCGAATCCGGAAGAATTAGCGGCCATTGCAGAGAGTTCTGCCGCTTCCTTTACTACACTGGTAGAGAAAGAGCCGATTGTGGCGATGATTTCCCACTCCACTCTGGGAAGTGCCACTCATCCGGATGTGGACAAGGTGGTGGAAGCAACCCGGATTTGCAAGGAGCAGAATCCCCGGTTAAAAGTAGACGGGGAATTTCAGGTAGATGCTGCCATTGTTCCGGAGGTTGCCCGCTTAAAGGCACCGGACAGCGAGATTGCAGGGCGTGCTAACGTTCTGGTGTTCCCGGATTTGGATTGTGGTAACAATGGATACAAACTGGTTCAGCGTCTTGCCAAGGCGGAAGCCTATGGACCAATTACTCAGGGATTGGCAGCTCCGGTCAATGACCTTTCCCGAGGTTGCGTAGCAGATGATATTGTTGGTGTAGTTGCCATTACTGCAGTTCAGGCACAGCAACTTGCAGCAGAGCGGAATTAAAAGCAGGAGGAGAAAAATGAACGTATTGGTAATAAATTGTGGTAGTTCTTCCTTGAAGTACCAGTTGATTGATTCAGTTAGTGAAAATGTATTGGCAAAGGGATTGTGTGAGCGTATTACCATTGATGGAAGCCGTCTGACCCATACCCCTGCAGGCAGGGACAAAGTAGTCATCGAGAAACCGATGCCGGATCACACCGCGGCAGTGAAGTTGGTTCTGGAGGAACTGACCGATCCGGAAAATGGTGTGATTCAGAGTCTGGAGGAGATTGGCGCAGTGGGACATCGGATTGTTCACGGTGGTGAGAAGTTTGCTGCTTCTACCGTAATTACGGATGAAGTGGTACAGGCGATTGAGGAGTGTAACGATCTGGCTCCCCTTCACAACCCTGCTAATCTGATTGGAATTAACGCCTGCAAAGAGTGTATGCCGGGAGTTCCGATGGTGGCAGTGTTTGATACTGCGTTTCATCAGACGATGCCGAAAAAGGCATATTTATATGGACTGCCCTATGAATACTATGAAAAATATAAGGTGCGCCGATATGGTTTTCATGGAACCTCTCACAGTTATGTGAGTAAGCGGGCTGCCCAGATTCTGAATCTGGATATAAAGAATTCCAAAATGATTGTCTGCCATCTGGGAAATGGAGCCAGTGTATGTGCAGTTTTGAACGGTGAATCTGTGGACACCAGTATGGGTCTCACTCCACTGGAGGGCTTGATTATGGGAACCCGCTCTGGTGATATTGACCCGGCAATTATGGAGTTTATTTCTAAGAAAGAACAGTTGTCACTGGAAGAGATGATGACGGTACTCAATAAGAAATCGGGTGTTGCCGGATTGTCCAAGGTGAGTAGCGATTTCCGGGATTTGGATGCAGCAGCAGCACAGGGCAATGAACTGGCAGCGGATGCGTTGCAGGTATATGCATACCGGGTTGCCAAGTATATTGGTTCCTATGTAGCAGCAATGAATGGTGTGGATGTCATTTGTTTTACTGCCGGAGTGGGAGAGAACAACAGTGCTGTTCGCAAGATGGTATGTGAATATCTGGGATATTTAGGAATTGCTATAGATGATGAAAAGAATGCGTTAAGGGGCGAGGAGGTTACCATTTCTACAGAAGATTCCAGAGTCCGGGTTATGGTGATTCCGACCAATGAAGAGTTGGCAATTGCCCGGGAGACTGTGGCGCTGGTTCCTTAGAATGGGAAGGAGAAGGTGCAGACGGCCAGAAGGCGGGTGCATTCTTTTGCCAAAAATTTGTTGACAAAGCGCATTGCGATATGTATAATGGGAAAAGTGTGGTAAAGTTATGGAAATAAAACTTTCAAACATATTGTCCGTGCCTGCTAAGGTATATGAGACGGATGTAGAACTGGAACAAGAGGTTATGTCTTTTCACGGCTATGATTATTCTGTTGTGAGTAAGACACCGGTTCATTTACGGCTGACGAATCTGGGAAACCAGAAGTTGCGTATAGAGGCAGAGGTTACACTGGAACTTGCAATTCCCTGTGACAGATGTCTTGAGGATGTAGTACACCGGTTTGAGATTCAGTTGAATCGTTCATTGAATGTTAGCGAGGACGAGGGCAATCAGGATTTAGATGATGTGAATTACATCAAAGAATGTCATCTGGATGTGGATATGCTGGTTTATGAAGAAGTTTCCGTGAGACTTCCGATGAAGAATCTTTGCAGTGAGGACTGCAAGGGGATTTGCCCGGTATGTGGAGGGAATCGGAATGTTACGGAGTGTGGATGCGATGACAAAGTTCCGGATCCGCGAATGGCAGATGTCCTCAGTATATTTGATGATTATTTTAAAGAGAGTTCCCCTCCGAAACAGTAGGGTTACGGTGGATAGAGAAGGAGGTGTTAGTATGTCAATCTGTCCTAAGAATAAATCTTCCAAGGCGAGAAGAGATAAGAGAAGAGCAAACTGGAAAATGAGTGCTCCTACATTAGTAAAGTGCAGTAACTGTGGTGCTTTAATGATGCCTCATAGAGTATGCAAAGCTTGCGGTTCTTACAATAAGAAGGAAATCGTGAAGGCTAACTAATTTCACGATGTGCGATATTTAAGGGTCTGTCCGGCAGGGATAGACCTTTTTTCGTATTGCAAGTTTGAGCAGTTTAGTGTATAGTATTTAGTGGATTTTTATGTGCTTTTGCAGGGAATGAAAGAGTAAGAAAGTTTTGATTGGAGGATGAATATGAGCGAATTTGTAACAGTTGCAGTGGATGCAATGGGCGGTGACAATGGTGCCAAGGAAATGGTAAAAGGGGCTGTTCTCGCCACAAAAGAGAATGAGACCGTACATGTTCTGCTGTGCGGAAATCAGGATGTAGTGGAGCAGGAACTTTCCCAGTACGAATATGATGCGGAGCGGATTACAGTAGTTCCCACCACTGAGGAAGTGAGTTGTGATGCTTCACCGGTTATGGAAATTCAGAAGAAAAAGGATTCCTCCATGGTAGTGGCTTTAAAGAAAGTAAAGGAAGGCAGTGCAGATGCCTTTGTTTCTGCTGGCAGTTCCGGAGCGATTCTGGTTGGTGGACAGGTTATTGTCGGACGGATGAAAGGCGTGGAACGGGCACCGTTAGCACCTGTGATTCCCAATATGAAGGGCGTTTCCCTGTTGATTGATTCCGGTGCCAACATGGATTCCAAACCCCATCAGTTGTTGCAGTTTGCAAAGATGGGCTCTATTTACATGGAAAATGTAGTGGGAATTCCCAATCCCCGGGTTGCGATTGTGAACATTGGTATGGAAGAAGCGAAGGGAAACCAGTTAGTCAAAGAAACCTATCCACTGTTAAAAGAATGCGAAGACATCAATTTTATTGGAAGTGTGGAGCCACGGGATATTCCTTATGGAGCCTGTGACGTGATTGTCTGTGATGCCTTTGTTGGAAATGTTATTTTAAAATTGTCGGAAGGACTTGCCGGTGCTCTTGTGAAGATGATTAAGGCAGAGGTTATGACTTCCACCCGCACAAAAATCGGCGGTGTTTTGGTGAAGCCGGCATTAAAGGGCGTTATGTCCAAGTTTGACACAGCAGAATATGGTGGAGCACCACTTCTCGGTTTAAAAGGACTGGTAGTAAAAATTCATGGAACGGCGACTCACGCAGAGATGAAAAATGCTATTTTGCAATGTGTTGATTTTACCGAGCAAAAAATTAATGACAAGATTCAGGAAAAAATTCAAAACCAGGTGCAGTAAAGCCTTCAGGGGGAAAAATTATGTTTCAGCCAGATTTTAAAAAATTGCAGGGGACCCTTTCCTATCAGTTTCAGGACATCTCTTTTTTGCGTCTTGCCCTGACCCACAGTTCCTACGCCCATGAATGTCCCCGACCGACAAAGGGGCAGTTCAATGAACGGATTGAGTATTTGGGAGATGCAGTGCTGGAACTGATTGTCAGTGACTACTTGTACCGTCAATATCCGGATAAATCCGAAGGGGAGATGACGAAAACCAGGGCAAGCCTTGTTTGTGAATTTACACTGGCAACTTGTGCCCGGGAAATTTCTCTGGGAGATTATATTTTCCTGAGCAAGGGGGAGGACATGACAGGAGGACGCAACCGGGATTCCATTTTGTCAGATGCCTTTGAGTCTGTACTGGGTGCTATTTATATGGATGGTGGACTGGAACCGGCGAAAGCCTTTATTCACCGTATTTTATTGAAGGACATTGCCCACAAGCAGTTGTTTTACGATGCCAAAACTTCTCTTCAGGAAGTAGTGCAAGCAGAGAAAAATCAGGTTTTAACCTATGTGATTATTGGTGAGGAAGGACCAGAGCACAATAAAGAATTTATTGCTCAGGCCCGGTTAAATGAGGCAGTAATCGGAACCGGACGAGGACACACCAAAAAAGCAGCGGAGCAACATGCCGCTTATGAGGCACTGTTAAAACTGAAAAAGACAGAACCGTAAACGGTTCCTGTGGGAATTTAAGCATAGATGAGGAACAGTAGTTATGTATTTAAAAAGTATTGAAATCAATGGATTTAAGTCTTTTGCAAACCGGATTGTGTTTCAGTTCGAGCATGGCTTTACCGGAATTGTTGGACCGAATGGTTCCGGCAAGAGTAATGTGGCAGATGCTGTGCGCTGGGTGTTGGGGGAACAGAGTGCAAAGCAGCTCCGGGGTACAAAGATGGAAGATGTCATTTTTGCGGGAACCGAGAATCGCAAGCCACTGGGTTTTGCCTATGTGGCATTGACGATGGACAACAGTGACCATTCTCTTCCAGTGGAGTATGATGAGGTTATTGTAGCTCGGCGGGTATACCGTTCCGGTGAGTCGGAATATTTGTTAAACGGCAGTCCCTGCCGGTTAAAGGATGTGCAGTCCATGTTTTTTGACACCGGTGTAGGTAAAGAAGGGTATTCTATTATTGGACAGGGACAGATTGACAAGATTCTGAGTGGAAAGCCGGAGGAGCGCAGAGAGTTATTTGACGAAGCTGCGGGAATTGTAAAATACAAGAAAAACAAGGCGACGACAGAGAAGGCACTGGAACAGGAACGGGACAATCTGGCCCGGGTGAATGATATTATTGTAGAACTGGAGCGTCAGGTAGGACCGCTAAAACAGCAGTCAGAAGTGGCAAAGCAGTATTTGCAGTATAAAGAGGAATTAAAAACACTGGATGTCAATGTGTTTTTACTGGAAAGTGATGACGTGAACCAGCGCATGAAAGACGTGGAGGAAAAGACTGACATTGTCGCTGGGGATATGGAGGAAACACGCAGCCAGTTGGAGTACACGAAGAAGGAATACGATGCACTGGAACGGCAAAAGGAGCAGTATGCCACAGACATTGCTACAAAAAAATCCCAGATTTCAGAGTTGAAGTTGTCGATACAGAAATCTCAGGGTGATATTAATGTGTTCAATGAGCAGATTAACACCGCAAAAATGAACGATGCCCATATTACCAGCCGTCTGACCCAGATTGAGGAAACTTTGATTCAAAAGCAGACGGAAAAGGATGCATTGTATGAGAAAAAGAGTGGGTTTGATGAGCAGTTGGATACTATTGATGAACGTCAGACTGAGGCAGAGGAAGCAGTGGAAGAGACGCGAAATACCATTGCTGAGTTAAAAGAGCGGATTGAAACATATAAATCAGACATTGTTGCTTTTGTCAGTGAGACTGCTGAATTAAAGGCAAAGGTTGGACGCTATGATGCCATGCTGGAAAATGTCAATCTCCGTAAGGTGGAGTTGAATCAGCGTATGTTAAAATACCGCAGTGAGGAGCAGGACCAGAAGCAGTTCAAAGAGGACTGTGAGGCACAGTGTCGACAGTGTGGGGAAGAAGTCGAGCAGTTACTTTCTGACATGGACAAGAATGAGCAGATATTAAAGGAATTGTCCGAGAAACACAACGTGAACAAGAGCAAACTGGCCCAGGCAGAGCAAGAATACCACAGAAGCCGTTCCAAACTGGAAACATTGAAAAATATGGCAGAGCGCTATGACGGTTATGGAAGCAGCATTAAGCGGGTTATGGAAGAAAAAAAGAAAATGCCCGGAATTCTCGGTGTAGTAGCGGATATTATAACGGTAAAGAAAGATTATGAGACCGCTGTGGAAACGGCGCTGGGAGGCAGCATTCAAAACATTGTGACGGAAGATGACCAGACTGCCAAGCAGTTGATTTCTATATTAAAAAAAGAACGGGCAGGACGCGCTACCTTTTTACCTCTGACCAGCATTTCTCCCAGAGGGAGTTTTCGTTCCCCGGAGGCTTTGAAGGAGCCGGGAGTCATTGGACTTGCCAACACATTGGTGGAAACGGATGCCAAGTATGACAAACTGATGGAACATTTGCTGGGCAGAATTGTGGTGGTGGACCAGATTGACCATGCTATTGCTCTGGCAAAAAAATACCAGCAGAGTCTTCGGATTGTCACGATTGAGGGAGAATCCATCAATCCCGGAGGAGCCATGTCTGGCGGTGCTTACCGTAACAGCAGCAATCTTTTGGGACGTCGCCGGGAAATGGAAGAACTCAGTGAACGGATTCAGGATTGCCAGAAGATGGCGGAGGCGGCACGTAAAAAAGAAGTAGAGATTAGCAATGCCCGGGGAGAACACAAGGAGATTGCAGAGCAGTTGAATCAGCGTCTGCAGGAATATAAAATACAGGACAATACCCTGAAACTGAATATTTCCCAGGCAGAACAGCGCCTTGACGATTTGCAGAAATCTATAGAAACCGTTTTGCGGGAAAACAAAGAACTGGAGACTCAGGTGGAAACCATTACCCAGAGCAAGGAAAAACTCTTTGCTGGTAATGTGAAGCAGGAAGAGGCAAAAAATGCCCGGGAGGAAGCCATCCGCCAGTTAGAGACAGAAATTGAAAAAATGACTGCAACGGAGGAAACACAGCAGGCAAAGGTAAATGAGTTGCTGCTGGAATTCCAGTCTGTAGAGCAGCAGGGTGCTTTCTTAATGGAAAATATTAAGCGAATCAAAGCAGAGGAAGGAGTTCTCAATCAGGAAAAAGAAGAACTGATTGAAAAGACTGGATTTGCGTATGAGGAAATTGAGCGGATTACTCACCGGATTGCAGAGTGCAATCGAAACATAGAATCCTGTGAAAGCCAGCAAAAACAGTTAGAAACCGCACTTCAAACAATGCAGAAGGAACAGGAGGAGGTTCAGCAGAACCACAGAGATTTCTTCACAAAACATCAGGAATTGACGACACGACAGGCAGAACTGGACAAAGAACAGTACCGACTGGAAACGCAAAAGGAAAAATTGTCGGAGCAGTTGGAGAACTTGAATGAATACATGTGGGCAGAGTATGAGTTGACATATTACAATGCCATGGAACTGCGCAATAATGAGTTGACGAATCTGCCAGATTTGAAGAAGCAGAGTGGTTCGCTAAAACGCAAAATCAAAGATTTGGGCGATGTGAATGTAAATTCCATCGAAGAATATAAGGAAGTGTCCGGACGGTATGAATTTTTGAATGGACAGCGCAATGACATTGTAACTTCAGAACAGAATCTGCTGGGAATCCTGGAAGAACTGGACACCAATATGAGAAAACAGTTCAGCGAGAAATTTGCAGAGATTCAGGACATGTTTGCCGTGGTATTTAAGGAAATGTTTGGAGGCGGAAAGGCAAGTCTGATTCTGAATGAAGGAGAGGATATACTGACGGCGGGAATTCAGATTAATGCCCAGCCTCCGGGGAAAAAACTGCAGAATATGATGCAGCTTTCCGGTGGAGAAAAGGCATTGACTGCGATTGCCTTGTTATTTGCAATTCAGAACTTAAAGCCATCCCCGTTCTGTCTATTGGATGAGATTGAGGCAGCTCTGGATGACAGTAACGTAGACCGGTTTGCCCGGTACATCCACAAACTGACCTCCCACACCCAGTTTATTGTTATTACCCACCGACGGGGAACGATGACAGCGGCAGATGTTTTGTATGGAATTACCATGCAGGAAAAGGGTGTCAGCACTTTAGTCAGCGTCAATCTGATTGAGGAACAGTTGGAGGAGCCGGCAAAGGCATAAAACAGGAAAGAAGGTTTTGTATGGGTTTATTTGATTGGAGAAAAAAAGAAACTCAAGAAGAAGCACAGGTAGAAGAACCACAAAAAAAGGGGTTTTTCGGTAAATTGGTTTCCGGGCTGACAAAGACACGAAATAGTATTGCCGACAGTTTCACCAGTGTGTTTGCGGCAAACCATATTGATGAGGATTTCTACGAGGAATTGGAGGAAATCTTGATTATGGCAGATATGGGGGTAACTACCACCATGAATATTCTGGACGAACTGCGGGATGAGGTGAAACGCAAACATATAAAGGAGCCGGCAGACTGCAGGGAACTGTTGATTTCTATTATTCAGAACCAGATGTCTCTGGAGCCCAATGCCTATGAGTATGAAAACCGCAAATCAGTTGTGCTGGTAATTGGTGTAAACGGTGTAGGAAAGACGACTTCCATCGGAAAACTGGCAGCACAGTTCCGTGAGCAGGGAAAGAAAGTCATAATAGCGGCGGCGGATACCTTCCGGGCGGCTGCGATTGAGCAACTTGAGGAATGGGCGAACCGCTCTCAGGTAGATATGATTTCCCAGAAAGAGGGGGCAGACCCTTCGGCAGTTGTATACGATGCTCTCCAGGCAGCAAAGGCGCGGAATGCAGACATTTTGCTGGTGGATACCGCAGGTCGTTTGCACAATAAAAAGAATCTCATGGATGAACTATCTAAAATGAACCGTATTATTGACCGGGAATATCCGGATGCATACCGGGAAACCCTGATTGTATTGGATGGCACTACCGGGCAGAATGCACTGGAGCAGGCAAAACAGTTTAAACAGGCGGCGGATATTGATGGTATTATTTTGACCAAACTGGACGGAACGGCAAAGGGCGGAATTGCTATTGCCATTCATGCAGAATTAGGAGTTCCTGTAAAATATATCGGTGTGGGAGAAGGCATTGATGATTTGCAGAAATTTGACCCAGAGGCTTATGTAAAAGCAATTTTTGCAGAAACGAAAGCAGAAGAAAAGGACTCGGATTATACAATTTAGGAGGATGAGCAATGTTGACACTGAAGGAATTTGAAAAAGCATATGAAAAAGTACAGGAAGTGGTGAGACCGACCCACTTGGTAAAAAGCGAGTGTTTTTCCGAATCGTCGGGAAATCATGTCTATTTGAAACCGGAAAACATGCAGTTGACGGGTGCTTATAAAATCCGTGGCGCATATTATAAAATCAGCACCCTTTCGGACGAAGAGAGAGAGAAGGGATTGATTACTGCATCGGCAGGAAATCACGCTCAGGGTGTTGCCTATGCGGCAAGAGAGTATGGCGTGCGGGCTGTCATCGTCATGCCGACCACGACTCCGCTAATGAAAGTAAACCGTACAAAAGATTTGGGAGCAGAAGTGATTCTTCATGGTAATGTTTATGACGAGGCATGCTCCTATGCTATGGATATGGCAGAAAAAGAGGGACTTACCTTTATTCATCCGTTTGATGATTTGGATGTGGCGACGGGACAGGGTTCAATTGCGATGGAGATTGTGAAAGACCTTCCTACGGTCGACTATATTCTGGTTCCTATAGGTGGTGGTGGACTGGCAACTGGCGTGTCCACTCTTGCCAAACTGCTGAATCCGAAAATTCAGGTCATTGGTGTGGAGCCTTCCGGAGCTGCTTGTATGTCTGCTTCTTTAGAAGCGGGGAACGTGGTGACGTTGGATGAGGTAAATACCATAGCGGATGGTACTGCGGTAAAGACACCGGGAAGCAATATATTCCCTTATGTCAGCAAAAATCTGGACGGCATCATCAAAGTACCGGATGAGGAGTTGATTACCGCATTCCTTGATATGCTGGAAAATCACAAAATGCTTGTGGAAAATTCCGGATTGCTGTCGGTAGCTGCATTAAAACATCTGGATGTCCAGGACAAAAATGTAGTCTGTATTTTAAGTGGTGGAAACATGGATGTGATTACCTTTGCCTCTGTTGTACAACATGGTTTGATTCAGCGGGAGCGGGTATTTACGATTTCTCTGTTGCTGCCGGATAAACCGGGAGAACTTTTAAATGTTTCCAAAGTAATAGCAAAGGAACAGGGTAACATAATAAAACTGGAGCATAATCAGTTTGTAAGCATTAACCGGAATGCAGCGGTGGAACTGGTCATTACGATGGAGGCCTTTGGTCATGAACACAAACAGAGAATTATTCAGGCACTCCGCCATAAAGGGTATAGTCCCAAGGATGTACCGGCAAAATTTTAAGCACAGGTAACTATTCATCAGGAAAGGAGAGATTGTTATGTCATTTTTTGACAATGTAAAAGAAACTGTTAGCAATACCAGCCGGGAGGTTGGGAATAAGGCAAAGGAACTTGCAGAGGTAACGAAACTGAAAAATGCAATTTCTGCAGAGGAGCGAAAAATTAAGGAAGAGTATGAAAAAATCGGAAGGCTTTATGTGGAAAATTTTGCTACCAATGCGGATGTGATGTTTTTGCCATCCATTGACAAGATTACAAATTCACAAAAAGTGATTGAACTGAAACAGGCAGAATTGAATCAGGTGAAGAATGTAAAAATCTGCCCGAACTGTGGAGCAGCTATTGATGAAGGCAGTGCGTTCTGCAGCAAGTGTGGTTCCAAAGCATAATGCGGGTAGGATAAGGAAAAGGTACAGTTGTAAAACAGGGAAAGGGTTTCTATGGCAAATGTAACAGTGTATGACAAAAAATTAAATAAGCGGGTGATGGAAGCACTGTCAGGAGAAACACTGATGCAGTGTCTCGGTCGGAATCATGTATTTTTTCATGCAAACTGTGGAGGAAACGGACGCTGCCGCCAATGTGAAGTATTGGTGGACGGCGTCCGTCGTCGTTCCTGCAAATACCAGATTACTCATGACTGTAAAGTAGTACTGCCTTTTTCTTTTTCTGATTCTATGACTGCACTGACTTGTGTCAGCGAGGAAAATCAGGCAGGAACGATAGCGTATTCTCTTTGCGTGGATTTAGGGACGACAACGATTGCTATGGCATTGCTGAATCAAGAAGGCAGGGTAATGGCAGAATTGGGATTTGAGAATTCCCAGAGAGTTTACGGAGCAGATGTGGCGGCGCGGATTCAATATGCCTCTACGGAGCAAGGACTGAAGTTGTTACAGGAACTGGCTCTTGCGGATATTCGAAGAGGAAAGCAGCAGTTGTTTCAAAAAATAGGAGCAATAGAGGTAAAAACCGATTGTTATGTCAGCGGCAATACAGTGATGCTGCATATACTGGGAGGGGTTTCTCCTGAAAGCATTGGTAGTTACCCCTTTACGCCAAAGCATCCAGAGTACCGAAGGATTTCGGATGACGAAATTGGAACACTGCACCTGTTACCCTGTGCTTCGGGATATATTGGTTCCGATGTTACAGTAGGGGCTTTTTACTACCATTTGCACCACAAGGAAAAGCCTTGTTTTTACCTGGATTTAGGTACGAATGGAGAGATGTTGCTGGGGGACCGGAACCATATATTTTCTACCTCGGTGGCGGCAGGACCGGCCTTTGAACAGTTTTTCCGTGGTTCTGAGGCACTGGCTTCGCTTTCTGCCCTGCGCCAAAAAGGAGTCATAGATGAGCATGGCACGTTACAGGAAGAGTATTTAGAGTCCGGCTATCTATACAATGGAATTCTGGTAACCCAGGAAGCCATCCGCCAGTTGCAGCTGGCAAAGGGGGCAGTCCGGGCAGGCATTGAAATTCTCTGTTACCGATTTGGCTGTTCCTTGCAGGAAGTGAATCAGGTATTCGTGGCAGGCGGCTTTGGCTTTTATTTGCGGGAGGAAGATGCCCGTTTCCTTGGAATGTTTCCCGATGCCTTTGCGGGTAAAATTACGGTGGTGGGAAATGCCAGTCTTTCGGGAACAGTGGCATGCCATAAGGAGATTGCACAATTACAGCAGTTCAATGAGGAAATTTTGAATCTGGATTTGTCTCTGGATGAGCAGTTTCAGGAGCGGTATGTGAAATATATGGAATTTTAATATGGAAAGTAAATTTACTTGACAAGAAATCATAAATAGGATACAATACCATTCGGCAAGTAAAAATACTTTACAAATATACCTTAGTAAGAGGGATGGGAATGGCAGACCGCAAGACAGGAAAGGACATCCATAAAATTGTAGAACAAACGTTGCTCTATGATTTCTATGGAGAGTTGTTGACAGAACATCAGAAGAATATATACGAAGATGTGGTTTTGAACGACATGAGTCTTTCCGAGATTGCTGAGAATTATGAAATTAGCCGTCAGGCGGTTTCAGATTTGATGAAGCGGATTGAGAAATTACTTTTTGGGTATGAATCCAAATTGCATTTGGTGGAGAAGTTTGAAAATGCCAAGGACAAAGTCAGGGAAATACGGGTTGAGGCAGAGGTAATACAGGATGCAGTAGGAGAGAATAAGGATACTGACCGTACTGTGCTCAAAGACCGGGTGAAGCGGATTGCGGAAATTTCCGATTCCATTCTTGAGGATTTTTAAAAGAAATTTTTATGATAGGTTGTAAATAGAGTTAGAAACAGGAGTTAGGAATATGGCATTTGAGAGTTTGTCGGATAAACTTCAGAATGTATTTAAGAATCTGCGGAGCAAAGGGCGTCTGACGGAGGATGATGTAAAGGAAGCCATGAAGGAAGTAAAACGTGCTCTTTTAGAGGCGGATGTGAACTTCAAGGTGGTAAAGCAGTTTATTCAGTCTGTGAGCGAACGCGCAGTTGGCCAGGAAGTGTTGAATGGTCTGAATCCGGGACACATGGTCATCAAGATTGTAAAGGAAGAAATGGACCGGTTGATGGGATCTGAGACAACAGAGTTGAGAATGCGGCCCAGCAATGAGATTACTACGATTATGATGTGTGGTTTGCAGGGTGCAGGTAAGACAACTACCGCAGCCAAACTTGCAGGACAGTTGAAGAACAAGGGAAAGAAGCCCCTTTTGGTTGCCTGTGACATTTACCGCCCGGCGGCAATTCAGCAGTTACAGGTGAACGGAGAGAAGCAGGGGGTTCCGGTATTTACTATGGGAGACCGGAACAAACCGGTCAACATTGTAAAGGCAGCGATGGAGCATGCCGCTAAAAATGGAAATAACATTGTAGTTATAGATACTGCAGGACGACTTCACATTGATGAAGAGATGATGGCAGAGTTACAGGACATCCGGGACAACGTAGAGTTGGACAATGTAGTTTTGACGGTAGATGCCATGACTGGTCAGGATGCTGTCAATGTGGCAAAAAGTTTTGACGAGCAGATTGGAATTGACGGTGTTATTTTGACCAAACTGGATGGTGATACCCGTGGTGGTGCCGCACTTTCAATACGGGCGGTTACTGGAAAACCGATTTTATATATTGGTATGGGTGAGAAACTTTCCGACTTGGAACAGTTTTACCCGGACCGGATGGCGAGCCGGATTCTGGGAATGGGCGATGTGGAAACCCTCATTGAAAAGGCACAGAATGCCATTGACGAGGAGGCTGCCCAGAAACTGGAAGACAAGATGAAGAGCAAACAGGGCTTTGGCTTTGATGATTACCTTCTGGCGATGGAGCAGATGAACCAGATGGGAGGAATCAGTTCCATGCTTTCTATGATGCCTGGAATGGCAGGACAATTGAAAGGCGTGGAGGTGGATGACAGTGTGATGAACCGTCCCAAAGCAATTATTTTGAGCATGACACCGGCGGAGAGAGAGAACCCGGACATCATCAACCCTTCCCGAAAACGTCGAATCGCCAATGGCGCTGGAGTGGATGTGGCGGAAGTCAACCGGATGATGAAGCAGTTTGAACAGATGAAAAAGATGATGAAGCAGATGGGACTTACTGGAAGTAAGGGTGGTTCCAAGAAAAAACGCCGGGGCAGAAGTGGATTTAATCCTATGGGAATGCCGGGAATGGGCGGCATGAAGGGACCTAGGTTCCCCTTTTCCTGATTATAAGATGCAAAGCATTTTATATAGAACTTTTTGATTAAGGAGGTGAAAGAGATGGCAGTAAAAATCAGATTAAAGAGAATGGGTAAGAAAAAAGCACCTTTTTATAGAGTTGTTGTAGCAGATGCACGTTCTCCGAGAGATGGACGTTTCATTGAGGAGATTGGTACTTATGATCCCAATGTAGAGCCGAGTGCAGTTAAGATTGATGCAGATGCAGCTAAGAAATGGTTAAACAACGGTGCACAGCCTACCGATGTTGTAGCTAAGTTATTAAAGGATGCAGGTATTGAGAAGTAAGATTCTCATGGCTTTATGTCCCCTTTTGGCGGACGGAAAGAGGAGGTAATAAGATGAAGGAATTAGTTGAAGTAATTGCCAAGTCTTTAGTAGACCATCCGGAAGAGGTGTCTGTGACACAGGAAGAAACAGACAGCACGATTACTGTAACCTTGAAGGTTGCAGCAGATGATATGGGTAAGGTAATCGGCAAACAGGGCCGGATTGCTAAATCCATTCGGACCGTTGTGAAAGCAGCTGCCTCCAAGATTGATAAAAAGGTAGTTGTGGATATTCTCCAGTAGAGAGACAACGGAAACAGGATTAGAAAAATGTGCTTTCACTGTGCTTGCATGGTGGAGGGCATTTTTTTAATTTGGACATACAATTTTATGATAGACGAGGAAAACAATATGAATTTTCATGTATTAACCCTGTTTCCACAGATGATTCTGGATGGACTCAATACCAGTATTACCGGACGGGCAATTAAAAAGGGATGCCTTTCTATAGAGGCAGTGAATATCCGGGATTACGCTACGAACAAGTACGGTTCTGTAGACGATTACCCCTATGGCGGTGGTGCTGGAATGGTGATGCAGGCAGAACCGATTTACCTTGCCTGTCAGGATGTCATGAAACGGATTTCCACGCCTCATCCCCGGGTTATTTATTTGAGTCCCCAGGGAAAGACTTTTTCCCAGAAGATGGCTGTGGAACTGTCTAAAGAAGAGGACTTGATTTTTTTGTGTGGACATTATGAAGGTGTGGATGAGCGGGTTTTGGAAATGATTGTAACAGATGAAGTTTCCATTGGCGATTATGTTTTGACCGGAGGAGAACTTCCGGCAATGGTTATGATGGATACGATTTCCCGTCTGGTTCCCGGTGTTTTGAACAACGATGATTCGGCAGTATTTGAATCCTTTCATTCCAATCTGCTGGAATATCCCCAGTATACCCGCCCTGCAGAATTCATGGGTCGTAAGGTGCCGTAAATTCTGCTTAACGGAGACCATGCAAATGTGGAGCTGTGGCGTTATGAACAATCCCTTTTGCGAACCGGGGAAAAACGCCCGGATTTGCTTTTACATGCCACACAGGAGCAAAAAGATGCCTGGCTGGGAACGACAGAC
>JAQXNR010000002.1 GCA_029098105.1 Lachnospiraceae bacterium | reverse complement strand
TTATGGAAACTCTCGCAGATTTGCGCGACTCTGGCATGGAAATTGATGATTTATATCAATGGGCAGAAGAAAATAAATTAAGACTCCATCACTGGTTCTTTTCCTCTGACCTGACCTTCTACATCAAGGGCGGACGCATTTCAAAAACAGCAGGCTTAGTCAGTTCTGTTATGGAAATCTGTCCTCTTCTCAACATGAATGACAAGGGTGAACTCATTCCCTTCGAAATGGTTCACACCAAAAAGAAAGTCATAAAACGAATCGTAGAACAGATGGTGTTATGTGCGCAAGATGGTCCCAACTATTCCGGCAAATGCTATCTTTGCCATTCCGTATGTCCAGAAGATGCCAGAGCAGTTGCTTCTCTTGTGGAAAAAACATTCAAAAAACTAGATGGCAAAGTAGAAATTTTCCCTATCGGGGTTACCATCGGAAGTCACACCGGTCCAGGAACAGTTGCCTTGTTTTTCTTTGGATGTAAGCGAAACAGTTAAGAAATTTGCTTTAGCGCATTCTCAATCAATTCACGGACTTTCTCCACCTCCAAGTCATCCATACTGTCTTCCAGTTGTGCAAATAACTCTCCCAATTCACCGGGGAGTCGATATTTTTTCACATCTTCCAGTATTTCAAATACTTCTGCAAATTCAAAGGAATCCACACGATTGCGTATATTCGTCAATATATTTCCAATCATCTGTGCATCCAGCGTTTCCTTTTCCTCTTCTGGTTCCACTTCCGCAAGCATGCCATAATGGCGTAGAACTCCTTCAAGTCCATGAAGATGTTCTAAATATTCGGTTCGCAATCCGTCAAAATTATCTTCGATATACTCATACGTTCCTGCACGTCCCGCTTCCTCCTGCTTTAATGCCATATCTGAAATATTTAAAGCACCGATACCACGGGTTGTACTTTTTATAGCATGAACCTTAATTGTATAGTTCTCATAATCTTTTTTGTTGAATAACTCTTCCAGTTCTTCCAGATTTTTATTGCCATAATTATAATTTATTTTGAGAATATTCAAGTAATCTGATATTTTGCCACCGCAATTTTCAAGACCAATACTAACATCTACTTTGGGAAGACTCTCCTCCAAATAAGCAATTTCTTCGGGAGCTGCCTCTTCTACCGCCAGCTCTGACACGGTCACTTTGTCTTCTGGAATATAACGAAGCAATAACCGCTCCAACTGCTTTAAGTTCACCGGTTTTCCTAAATATTCATCAAAGCCTTTAGCAAGAAGGCTTTCCCGCGCACCGCGAATCGCATCGGCAGTCAATACAATAATTTTAGCCTCTCCATCAACTGCATAATAGGAATCCATTTCCCGAATTTGCTGCATAGCTTCAATTCCGTCTATTTCCGGCATCATCTGATCCATGAAAACAATCGGGTAATGAGTCTGTCTGCAGGCCTCAATGGCAGCCGCACCACCGGGGGCAGTGTCTACCGAAAGTCCATAAGAATTCAACAGACCTTTGACCACCATCAGATTGACATGATTGTCATCCACCAGTAATACTTTCACATCGTGGATGGTAATCTGAGATTCCTTGCTGGTATCCTGCTTTACTCTGTCAATGGTAAATTCATATTTCAGAGGGGTATCATCCAGCACTTTCTGTTCAATATTAATAGTAAATACGGATCCTTCTCCATATACGCTGTCAACTATAATATCACCATTCATCAGCGTTACATATCCCTTAGAAATAGCAAGCCCCAGTCCGGAGCCCTCCACTCCATAATGAATCTGCTGGTCCAGCCGTTCAAAACTCTTAAAGAGCGTCTCCTTGTCCTCAGGTCGGATTCCAATTCCAGTATCACTGACAATAAAAGAAATTTTTACGGTATCCTCTGTCCGGGAAAGGATTTTTGTTTCAAAAGAAACGGTTCCCTCTTTTGTGTATTTCACCGCATTATTCAGAATATTAATCAGCACACCGCGCAAACGGACTTTGTCTCCATACATCTTGGAAGGAATGTTCTCATCCATTTTCATAACAAAATCAAGTCCCTTTTGCATCGCCTGTTGGGAAATAATCAAAGAAACGTCATCCAGAAGACCAGCGGTATAGTAACCATCGGGTACGAGTTCCATTTTACCCGATTCAATCTTGGTAATATCCAAAATATCATTAATAATCGCCAACAGATTCCGGGAAGCAAGATGAATCCCCTCTATGTATTCCCGCACTTCTTTACTAATCTCTTTCTTCAACGCAAGTTCTGAAAAACCAATAATCGCATTCATCGGCGTCCGAATTTCATGGGACATGTTGGCAAGAAACGTAGTCTTTGCCTGATTTGCATTTTTCGCCTCTGTAATGGCGTTTTCCAGTCTGGCTATGTATTCTGTCCGCTCCGAAAGGTCCGCAACCGCAATAATGTATCCAATCACATCAAAATAATCATCATGAATTTTGCTGATGGAAAGATTACATTCCAGTCGATTATAATTGCACATGACATCCATGTGCTTCTGTTTTCCACTAAAATCAAACACCTCTTCCTCTGTGGCAGAAAAAAGGCTGGTTATATTAGCAGTTCCAATCTCACTTTTAGTTAATCCAATAAAATCATAAGCAACGCCATTCAAAATGCGCAGTTTGTAATCGTAATCATAAACAAGAATCGGAGTATTTAAAGAAGAATACACATAAGAGGACATATTGTCAACGGTAATTCGGGAGCGGTCAACAAAACTGACTGCCTGGTACATTGCCAGTAATCCCAAAAACTGCCCAATTGTACTGCCGGGAACAGCCGGCTGACCCAATAAAGGAAGTACCGTATCTACTATCATTCCCAGAACAACAATAGCTTCCACAACTAGCAATTTTTGACCCAATACACGCATCCTTTTCCGCTTGGTATGAACCATCATGTAAATTATACTTCCCAGCATATTGATGGCAACGACAACACAATAAATGGTGTATGCGTGATTCCAAAATCCAGGGTTAAAATGGTAGGTCATTCCAATATCTGTCAACTCATATGTGACCTGTTTTTTTTGTATATTAAAGAAATAAATAATGAATCCCCAAATAGAAACAACAGCAATCGGGTAACGGTATGGTTTTAATGTATCTGACAGGTAACAAACCAGTATCTGTGCCAAAATCAAATATCCAAAAACACCAATCATTCCTATGGCGCGAAAAAAATATGCGTTGCCGGGTTCGCTCTGAATAATAATTCCCCAGAATCCAAAACTCCAGATTGCACTAGACAGGCAAAGCAGTGTGAAAACCCGGTTCTCCGGATATTTCAAATCTTCCTTCCGGTACTCCTTTACCGTTAAATACACCGCCGCTATAAAACAGGTAAACATGGTGTAAGAAAGAATCAATTTCATGTTACTCCCACCTTTCTCTGTGCTACATCAGTACTTCCTGAAGTTTCTCCAGCAAAGTATTCTTACTTACTGGTTTCGCCAGAAATGCCGCAGGAGAATACGGGTAAAAATCCAAAAGGACCTTCTGATCCATTGTACCAGACAGAATAATAATAGGAATATTTTGGTTATTGCCATTCTGTCGAATAATACTGAGCAACGCTACACCATTATAAAGAGGCATCTGGTAATCCAACAATATAACATCCGGTGTATGTGTCGTCAAATAGTCCAGTGCTAACTTCGTAGAATTAATCATAATGACATTATAGTAATCCTTGAGGATGCTGTTTAATTGTTTCAAATAAGACATGTCATCATCAATCGCCAGCACCGTCTTTACATGCTGTTGCCGCCGCTTGTTTTCACACACCTCCAGAATTTTGTGAATTAATTCATCCCTGTTTACCGGCTTAATAAGGTAACCATCAATACCCATAGCAACGGAATCCATAACCGAATATTTATCACTTTTTCCGGTCACTATAATCACCGAAATATTAATACATTCTTTTAGATTGCGCAACTGTTCCAATGTCTGAAACCCATTCATTACAGGCATTTCAATATCCAGCAGTATCACATCAAACTTCTGCTGGCGAGCATAAATCAGTGCCTGCCTTCCATTCGCTGCAACAGTTACATTGAATGTATCTGACAAGTATAACTTTATGGTTTCCAACGTTTCTAAATCATCGTCTATTGCAAGTACATTTATATCTTTTCTATCCATAGTATTCTCTCCCTGCATAAATCCAACCTAAGGAATCCTCCCAGCTTCGCTGGGTCCCTCCTTAGGTTATATTATATAGGTATTTGCGAAACAGTGCATTTGCAATTTATAGTTTCCAGATAGTTTGCAATAAATATTATATAAGGTGCGCCTTTGCACTGCTTTTGTGCAATGAAGCACCGTTATAATATTTATTGTAAACTATCGTAACGAATGTAAAATCATTTCGCAATTGCCTATTATATTATACCAAATAATTGGCAAAGACACCAGTAGTAACCATACAAATTGTCATTATTCCTTTCGTCCCTCACCAGTTCCGTTGTATAAAAGGCAGGAAAACAGGGAATTATTACCTAATAAATATTAAGACAAGAAAGGAACCCCAAAATTTAGCGTGGAATTCCACAAAATCCCCTCTACAAAAGAACTGATGACCAGCACTTCCCTGGCTCTGGGGGAGACATATATGAAGGGCGACATCGAAATTCACGGAGACTTATATGAAACGCTAAATCTGTTTCTGGGTCAGTTGGGAAAGTTCTCCACAGATTACAAAAAACTGCATAAACTAATTTTTGCATCTGGAGAACCTACTTGAAGTACGACTCATGGACTATCGAAATCTCCCCAACTCCGGCCTCCAATTCGACGCCGCAGTCAGTGTTGGCATGGTAGAACATGTAGGACGGGGCAATTATGAAATCTTCTTAAATTGTGTAAAAAGCATATTGAAACCCGGCGGGGTATTCCTTCTTCACTACATCAGCGCCCTGAAAGAATATCCCGGTGATGCCTGGATTAAAAAATATATCTTCCCCGGCGGCGTCATTCCCAGTCTGAGAGAAATGGTGAATAT
>JAQXNR010000001.1 GCA_029098105.1 Lachnospiraceae bacterium | reverse complement strand
AAAACAAGGCTGTAATAAGTCTTTCCCGCCTTCGTCACCAGTGCTTCTGCCTTTTTACAGTAAAACACTTCCGAAAGATTGTCGCCTTCTTTCAATTCTGCAATATACCGCATAAAATTACCTCTTTTCTTCTTCCAATAATCGCTGTCATTCATTAATATCATGTCTACACTTAGCATGAATGCTCGCCTCAAAACCTTCGGTTTTTCGGTGTTCGTTGCGCTCATTATATCACGTCGACTGGCGTCTCCGTGAGGGCATTCGCCCAATGCCGCTTTGTGCAAGCACAAGCGTCGCTGGGCTCATTATATCATTTTTTATAAAGAATTCGCAACAAGTATGTTATTTTCAAGGCAAATTTGCTATAATCAAGAATGGAATAACAATAGTAAAGAGGAACGAATCATGAGAAATCGTAATTTTCGCATATTAGAATATGATAAAATAATAGAAGCGCTGGCAGGTTATGCCTCCTGCGAACTGAGCCGGAAGAAATGTCTGCGGCTGCACCCCACAGACCAGCTCTACGAAATTCAGGAACGGCAGGAAGAAACCGCCGCCGCTCTGGCCCGGCTCTACCGCTTTGGCAATCTTTCCTTTGCCGGAGTACAGGACATACGCCCTCTGCTCCACATTGCCAAAATCGGAGGAACGTTAAGTTCCGCAGAATTGCTGGACATTGCCCGTCTGCTGGAGGTGGTGCAAAGTGCCGTTGCCTATACCGAAGAATCCAAGACTTCCGACACCCTGGCACAGACCGATTGCATTGAACATTTTTTCCAGGAGCTGGAACCCATCAACGACCTGCTTCGGGAAATCAGGCGCTGCATTCTGGCAGAGAATGAATTTGCCGACGATGCCTCTGCTACATTGAAAAGCATTCGCAAGAGCATTGCCGCCACCAACAACAAAATCCGCACCGAACTGAACAAAATCATTGCCAGCCAGAAAAACCAACTCATGCTTCAGGATACTCTGGTAACGATGCGGAACAACCGCTACTGTATTCCTGTCAAGGCAGAATATAAGAGCGCCTTCCCGGGTATGATACACGACCAGTCCGCCACCGGGTCCACCCTGTTCATCGAACCGATGAGTGTAGTCAACCTGAACAACGAACTGACGGAACTGGCAGTGCGGGAACAAAATGAAATCGAGAAAATCCTCATGGAACTGACAGAGCGGGTCAAGTTTGAAGAGGAGTTATTAGATGCCAATCTAACATTGCTGATAGATTTGGACTTTATTTTTGCCAGAGCGCGTTATGCCCGCTCTTATGAAGGAACCAAACCTCAGTTTAACGAAGAGGGAAGAATTCACATCCGGCAGGGACGACATCCCCTTTTAGATGCAAAAAAAGTGGTCCCTATTGACATTTCTCTGGGAGACGAATTCACTATGCTGATTATAACCGGTCCCAATACCGGTGGTAAAACCGTTTCCCTGAAAACGCTGGGATTATTTACCTTAATGGGGGAATCCGGGCTTCACATCCCCGCCAGAGAGGACAGCGAACTGTCGGTTTTTGACCGGGTCTACGCAGATATTGGAGATGAGCAGAGCATTGAGATGAGTCTTTCTACCTTCTCCTCCCACATGACCAGCATTGTACGCATTTTAAAAAATGCCACTCCCAAATCTCTGGTTTTGTTCGATGAGTTAGGAGGGGGAACGGATCCCACAGAAGGAGCTGCCCTTGCCATTGCGATTCTTTCCTATCTCCACGGTCAGCAGGTCCGCGTGGCTGCCACTACCCATTACAGTGAGTTGAAGATTTTTGCCCTGTCCACTCCCGGCATTGAAAATGGGTGCTGCGAGTTTAATCTGGACACGCTGGCACCAACTTACCGGCTTTTAATCGGCATCCCAGGTAAAAGCAATGCCTTTGCTATTTCTCAGAAACTGGGACTGCCTTCTGCTATTATTGAAGATGCCCGGAATCAGATTGACCAGAGCAGCATGGATTTCGAAGCACTTTTAAGTGATTTGGAAGCCAGCCGGGTCACGATAGAGAAAGAACAGGCACAGATTCAAGAATACCGTGCAGAGATTGAAGCATTAAAAAAACAGACTGCCCAGAAGCAGGATGATATTTCAAAGAAAAAAGAGCAAATATTAAAGGAGGCGCGACAGGAAGCGCGGCAACTTTTAGAAAAAGCAAAAAAGGACGCGGATGAATCCATCCGCCTGTACCAGAAATGGGTAAATAATCCGGAAAAAGCAAACAACAAAGCGATGGAACAACAACGTACCCATCTGCGCAAAAATCTTGACAAACTGGACCGCCAGTTGATTGAAAAACCAGCCAAAGCAAAAAAGAAAAAGGCTTCTCACACCTTTGCCCAAGGTGACTATGTGTACATTGAGAGCATGGGATTAGAGGGAACCATTGTCAGCAACCCGGACAAAAAGGGGGACTGTCATGTACAAGCAGGAATTTTAAAAACTCTGGTCAACGTGGCAGATTTGGAACTGTTAGAACCGCCCAAGGAGGAAACCAATACTCCTACACGCAAGCCACAACAGTTGAATCTTCGCACCGGGGTGTCCCCGGAAATCAACCTGCTGGGCAAGACCGTGGACGAAGCACTTTCCATGCTGGACAAATACTTGGATGACGCCTACCTGTCCCATCTTCATACGGTCACGATTATTCATGGCAAGGGTACCGGGGCTCTGCGAAGCGCAATCCAATCCTACCTGCGCACCCAGAGCATTGTGAAAAGTTTCCGCGCCGGGGTATACGGGGAAGGAGAGGCCGGAGTGACGGTAGTGGAATTTCGCTAGAAAAGGAGAATGAACATGGCACACAACAAGCAGCGAATTTTAATTGTAGATGATGACGAAAATATTGCAGAATTGATTTCCCTCTATTTAATCAAAGAATGCTACGACACAAAAATGGTATATGACGGGGAAAGTGCGATTCAGGCAATGGCAGAATACCAGCCTCACCTGATTCTGCTGGACGTCATGCTGCCGGGAATAGATGGCTACGAAGTCTGCTCCCGTCTGCGGAAAACCTCACAAGTTCCAATCATTATGCTCTCCGCCAAAGGAGAAGTATTTGACAAAGTACTAGGATTAAAAATGGGGGCGGACGATTACATGGTGAAGCCCTTTGATTCCAACGAACTGGTTGCCCGGGTCAGTGCTGTATTGCGACGAACAGTTCCTTCTCCTGCTATTGTTGCTGAACAGACCGGCGAATATGTGTCCTATGAGAACCTCATTGTCAACATCACCAACTATTCTGTTCTCTATAAAGGTGCCCCTCTGGAAATGCCGCCAAAGGAACTGGAACTTCTCTATTTCCTTGCCTCCAGTC